>CAZFQG010000040.1:0-37860 GCA_964520785.1 uncultured Planctomycetaceae bacterium
GAACCCGCTCACTCGCGAGTCAAGGCAAAAAAAACCATTATCGGAGGGCCGGCGATGCCAAACCCTCGAATCGGTCCGATCCCGTTATTATATCGGTCCGCGAGGACGCCGTCCAGCGGTGGCTCTTCGGCGCGAGGCGCCGCCACGGGCAGATCCAAACGGACGGTCCGCGATCAGGGCTGAATCCAGAAGAAGTCCACGCCGATCTCGCCGCCGGCCCTCTTCTCGTTCTTTCCGCGTCCGGTGAAGCGGATTTCGTTCTTACCCTCCTTCAGTTCAACGCGTCCGAGGACGTGCTCGCGCTCCATCGTGAAGAAGGGGGTGAACGTATCGAAGGTCCCGGCCGGTTTGCCGTTGACGAAGACCTCGCAGATGCCGGCACTCGGCGCGTGGCTCGCGACGACGCTCATGTGGTACGCGCTCGCCTTGGGTACGTCGAACTCGAACGCGATCGAATCGCCCGGTTCCTTCGGCTTGAAGAGAATCCGTTCCCCCCGCGCCCATCTGGGATCCTTATCAACCAGACCGGCATCGGGTTTCAAATCCGAAACGTGGAAGAAGGTCGCGTTCTCCTGACGGCCGGAGCGGGACGGCTCCCAGTTCCGCGGAGCCTCGGGCCGGCGGAGGGACTCGCGAAAGACGGGGAGCGAATCATCGCGAAGCCCGGGCCGCGCGTAGAAATAGCTGATCCGGCCGTAACTGAATCCGTCATGGACGAAGACCTTTTCATCCCCTTCTCCCCACCAGTTGCACGACGGGACGCCGTCCGGGTTCATCAGGTGGACGGAAACCCCCACGAACCGGCCCCGGCCTTGGGCAATGAGAAACGGAACGTCGAATCCCTTCATGCCGTGGACCTGCATTTCGTGGTCGACGCGCCACCGCGCGTGAAAGTGGCAGCTCCGCTCTGAGTCCCACTCGCAGGGAACGAGCAACACCTTTCCCGAGATTTCTACAGGGTTCCCGCCGCGGTTCTCCAGCCGGACGTCGACGGCATCGGCGAAGGGCATTTCGAACCGGCAGAGCATCGTCCCGTCCGGTTCGACCTTCATCGGAATCGAATCATAGGGATTGACGCCCGGCGCGGCGCCGAAAAAGTCACCCAGCGGCGACTCGACCTGCGGCCGCGCGTGCCTGTCAAACGTAACGAGAAGCACCGTCTGGCGAAGGGCCGCGTCGAGGTCTTCGGCGGTGAGCTTCGCCAGAAACCGGACGATCCGCGCCGCGCGACCCTGTACCTCGACCACGCTCCGCGATTCACCTGGTGCCAGGGAGAGGCTGAAGGGGGCGGTCTCCGCGTCGGCCGGCGGGTCGGCCAGTGACGGGTTTGCCAGGACCGCGCCAACGCGATTCAGCTCCGGCCGGAGTGAATCGAGCATCTTCGGCTGGAACGTCTCCACCTCGGTGTCCGGGGCGTAGCGGCGAAGTTCGATATGGTAGAAATGGACCTCGGCGAGCTTGCCGGTCCATTCGATGCGGCAACCTTTGGCGAACGGAATGGGACAGTAGCAGGCATCCCGTTGGGTGAAACCTTCGGTGAGCCCTTCCTCGCTTATGCCGTATCGCCGCGCAATCGCCGCATAAAGGTCGATCAGAAAATCACGCGCCGTTCCGGAAAAGACCGGCTCCTTCGCCCCGTCGAGATATAACCGGATATCGCCGTTCATCCCGAGCCAGGTGCGGTGCCGCGCGGCGGACCAGCAACGGACGATCGCGCCCGGGCCGTCGCACTCGGCCAGGACGTACACGCCCACGCCGGAGGCATCCGCCGCTTGAATCGTCCGCAATACGCCGGGAATCGGCTCGCCGCCGAACCCGTCCGCGTTGGAGAACCACCCCGGGCCGGAGGGGAGGTCGGCCCGACGGTCGTAGGAAGAGAACTGGACCGTCTTGTAGGCCGGTGATGAAGTCGTACACAAACGCCCCAGGTCGATCATTTCGCCCAAGAGCGCCGCGGTGGTTACGTCCGCGGAAAAGGCGGACGAACATAAACCATACAAGGCGATGACGCATAGGATACGCGAAAGGAGGATGGGGGACATTGGCGTTACTCCGTAGGGGGAGGGCGGTCGGAATCTCTCTGATTGTAGTCCGCCCTCAACGACCGGTCAAATTGGGCGAGAAACGACCGATGTTCGCCCAATCAGGCTGTTGAAAAAGTCCATCCGGGACCTTTTCAACCTCGCTCAATGTGGCCCGAGAGGCCGCAATGCTCGCATATCCGCCGATTTTCCAAATCAACGGGTATGTGAAAAACCTCCTGTTTCCCACGCAGCCTGTTCTTCAACAAGCTGCTATTCCTCTGTGGCCTCGTCGTTCGCCTCAGCCTTTTGCTGGAGGGCCTTCTCCGTCTCCGCGATCACCCAGACGAGGCGCCCCAGGGCCCTGGCGTAGATGAGCATCGCGGCAACCCCCAAGGCGGCCATGAACAACGCGAGAACGTCGGCCCCGATGATCCAAGACGGCGAGCCGATCATCGCCTTGTGCAGCGCCCAGGCGATGCCCCCGGCACCCGCTACAAGCCCAAGAAGAACGAACTGATAGCCGTACAGGACGGCCCAAGCTCTCCGGGCGGTGGCAAGACTGCGGTACACCCGGATCGAGACGAATCCGATCCAGAATTGTTCGTCGAGGGCGGAAAGAAAAAAGAGTGGAAAGAGGACGAACACCGCCAGGGTAATCCAGAAAACATCGCCCAGCGGCAACAGGTTGGCCGCGGCATACCCCAGTGCCGCGGAAGCAGCGAGGGGGGCGAAAATGAAAAGCGCATCCTGAACCCAGTCCAACCAGGACGGTTCCGGCAGTCCGCTGATCCGGTCGAACCCGGCGGCCGTCTCCTGTACGATGGTCAGTCCGCATACGAAGGCCCAGATTGCCCACAAGAGCCCGAGCGTTCCCAGGGCCAGTCCGGCCAAAAAGTAGCCGGACCATTCGACCGAGCCCTCGCCGGTGGCGCCGACGCTGCCGAAGACGAGTCCGCCAATCGCCAGAGACAAGACGATTCCCGCGGTGACCGCCAGGCCGATGAGAAGGGCGATCGCCTCCTTCGTCAGCAGAAATCGGAGGACGCCCGTCCACATCGGGTGCCCCGGCAGCTCCGGCCGGTGATATCCTTCTTCTTCTTCTACCTCTTCTTGATCTTCGTATCCCGAGAGTCCCTCCGGTTCGCGAACCGTGTCTTCCTCCTCGTCGGCGACGGAGAGATATCCCTCCCCTTCGGCCGAATAGATCGGGACTGTCCGCTTCGGTGGTTCCCAGTCGGCCGATAGCCCGTACTCCTCCTCCGCGTCGTTGGTTTCTTGTTTGTCGGAGGGGACAAAGACGGTTGATTTGCAGCCCTGACAGACTATGGCCGCCCCCTTTTTGGAGACCGGAACGGATTGCGTGAACGAGCATTGGGGACAGCGGAAGAGAAACTCGTCGGCGGTATTGTCGGACATGCGCAGGCCTGAGTGGAGCGAACGGAAAAGTGATAATTAGCTTACATTTTCATTATAACTCGGGAGTTGTCTTGACGAAGCGCATCTTCACTGCAAGCTTCGAATTTGACCAATACCACTCTATACTCATATATTGATCAACCTATTAGAGGGGTTCATGGCGAGTCCTGCGTTCCGTCTGGTCAGTCAACCGGAAATACTCACCATCCGTTCGATGGCGCCAAGCGCTCGCTGCCGGATTTGCGGTGGTACCGTTATCACGTGAACCATCTCATCGAGCGACCACAGGAGCTTTTCCAGGGTGATCTTCTTCATGTTGGGACACGTCGCGATCTTGGCGACCGGATGGAACTGCTTGCCGGGGTTGTCCGCGGCCAGCCGGTGGACCATGCCGATTTCCGTCCCGACGATGAATTCCGTCGCCTGCGACTCGGCGGCGAAGCGGCACATGCCGCCGGTCGAGAGAACCTCGTCGGCCGCCTGGCGGACCGGCTGGGTACACTCCGGATGGACGATTACCTTCGCGCCGGGGTGTTCCGCCCGGGCGGCGGAGACGGCCTCTTCGGTGATGCGGACGTGAGTCGGGCAGTATCCATTCCAAAGGATGAGATCCCGGCCGGTCCGTTCGGCCGCGAATTGGCCGAGGTACTGGTCCGGCACGAAGATGATCTCCCGGCCGGCAGGCAAGGAACCGACGACGGAGACGGCGTTGGCCGACGTACAGCAGTAGTCGCTTTCCGCCTTGACCTCGGCGCTGCTGTTGACGTAGCAGACCACGATCGCGCCGGGGTGCCGGCCCTTGAGTTCGCGCAACTGCTCTGCGGTGATCATGTCCGCCATGGGGCACCCGGCGTCCTTCGCCGGCAGCAAGACGGTCTTCTGGGGGCTGAGCATGGCCGCCGTCTCCGCCATGAAGTGGACGCCGCAGAAGACGATCACGTCCGCCTCGGTCTTCGCCGCCTCACGGCTCAACTGGAGCGAATCCCCCCGGATATCCGCGATGTCCTGAATCTCGGGGAGTTGATAGTTGTGGGCAAGGATCACCGCGCGGCGGTCCTTCTTGAGTTCTTGGATTCTTTCCGCGAGGCTGGCCATTTTCTTCCTGTTTCGTAGGGTTGGGGCAAACCATGAATGAACGCGAACGGACGCGAACACCGTACCGGGGCGATGGGGGCAATCATCCCATTCTATCGTCTTCACCTTCCATTCCAATATCCCGCCCGACCACGGTTCGGGCCGTTGCTTCAATTGCACTTCGATCCGCAGCGCGCCGGTCGTTACCGGCTTGAAGGTCGTCGTGTTGTAGGCGTCCAGCTTCGTGCCGTATTCGGACGGGTTCTCGACCGGCTTCCAGTCATCCCCGTCGCGGTAGAGCAGTCTCCACGACTCGGGCGCGCGGCAGTGGCGGCCGATCCGCTCGTCGTCGAACCAGTAGACGTCGACTTGGGAAGCCCGGACCGGTTCCTCGAAGTCGTACTGTACCCACTCCTTCGTCCCGCGGTGGTCCCACCAGGTGAATCGGGGAATGTCGTGGTCGCACGAATCCTTGGGCTGTATTCCGTCGTTGAGGGCCGTGAGGGTGTTGTTCCCCGAACGGAACGACGCGGACGGGACGGCCGATTCCATGAGGGTCGGCGGTTCCGAAGGACCGAGTGTCCCGGGGTCCATGGTACGGTAGAGCTTCCCCTCCCAGGATGGATCGTCCGTCGCCGGCGCCCGGGTCTTGCCGTCCTGGCGGACCCAGACGGCCATGGGTCCGGCCTCGCGGTTGTCCCAAGCGTAGTAGGGCACGGCCGTGACGTTCCGGCCCTTGCGGTCCTTCCCCTGGATCACGACGACTCCGCCGAGCATATCTTCGCGGTACTCGGCGGTGAACTGAGGGTCCCGCGCGAGGATCATCGTCAGGACGTTCACGTCGTTGTCGACCCCCTCGAAGCAATAGATGACCGGCCCCCGGCGGACGGCGACGCGTCCCCGGTTCGCCTCGACGAGCGGGTTCGCCTCGATCCGCTCGATCTCCATCGGCAGATCGAGGGCAACGACGTCGCCCGGCTTCCACGTCCTCGCGATTTCCACGTATCCGCGGTCGTTCGATACGGCGGGCACGCTCCGGCCGTCAACGGAAAGGGTCGCCGCGCGGCACCAGTCGGGAATGCGGAGATTCAACGCGAACTCCTTCGCTTGCGCCGGCGAGACGGTGATCTTCACCGCGCCGTCCCAGGGGTAGCGGGTCTCCTGCTTGAGCGAGACGGATGCGTCGCCGAGCTTGACATCGGCCTCGCTTTGGGCATAGAGATTCACGAACAGCCGATTCCCTTCGACGGCGTAGAGATAGCCCGGCACGGAGGGGAGAACGCGGATGACGTTCGTCGGACAACAGGCGCAGGGGTAGAAGGGTTGCCGGTGGTGCCCGCCGGCGCTTTCGAGCGGGTTGACGTAGAAGAACTCCTTGCCGGTCAGGCCGACGCCGGAGAGGAATCCGTTGTAGAGGACCCGCTCGACGACGTCGGCGTAGGCGGCGTCGGCGTGGAGCAGATTCATCCGCTGCGCCCAGAGGGCCAGGCCGATGGCGGCGCACGTCTCGGCGTAGGCCGACTGGTTCGGCAGTTCGAAGCGGTCGCCGAAGGCCTCCCCCTCGTGCCGCGCTCCGATGCCGCCGGTAACGTACATTTTGTGGTGGACGACGTCGTCCCAAATGCGGTCCATCGCCCGCATGAACCCCTCGTCGCCGGTATGCGCGGCGACGTCGGCAACGCCGGAATACAAATACATGGCGCGAACCGCGTGCCCGACCACCTCGTCCTGCTCGCGGACCGGCTTGTGGTCCTGGCAGTAGGGGCCGTAGAGCCGGGGCCGGTTCGCCTCGTTTCCCCTCGCATCGAGGAAGAACGCCGCCATCTCGAGGTATTCCGGCTTGCCGGTCAGCTCGTAGAGCTTGACCAGGGCCAGTTCGATCTCCTCGTGCCCTGGGACGTCGGTCCGCTTGCCGGGTCCGAAGACGTCGCCGATATGGGCGGCGAACTTCTCGGCGACGTCGAGCAGCGACTTCTTACCGGTCGCGCGGTAGTGGGCGACGGCCGCCTCGAAGAGATGGCCGGCGCAGTAGAGTTCGTGCCGGACGGCGCAGTCGGTCCACTTCTTGTCCGGTTCGACGAGCGTGTAGTACGAATTCAGATAGCCGTTCTCCTGCTGGGCGGCGGCGATCTTCGAGATGACGTCGTCGACCATTTTATCCAGACCGGGATCGGGATGGTCCGCCAGGGAATAGGACGCGCCTTCGAGGACCTTGTAGACGTCGGAGTCGTTGAAGTAGATTCCTTCGAATTTTCCCTCCGCCCGGCCGGCCGCCGTCGCGAAGTTGCTGAACCGGCCGGTGTTCTCGCACCACTCGAAGTTGTGGGGAATGGATTGCTCGCGGCAGGTCTTCAGCCGGGGAGCCCAGAAGGCATCGTTCAATTGGACGTCGGTGAACGGGACGCCGCGGAGCTTGCGGTGCTTCGGAGCGTCCGCGAGAGCCCACTGGGTACAAAAGAGGACAAGAAGGCAGACGGCGATGGGACGCATGGGTGGTCTCCTAAAGGAACCTGGTTCAGGATTCATATCCGACGGTTTGGAAAAGGAGCCAAGTCCGGGCAATCCGACCGTGTGGTGGTCTCCTTGGTCCTTTCCGGGGTCCTTTCCGGAACCGTCGTCCCCATTTTAGCGGCTTTGCGCGGGGAAAGAAAGCCAACCCTCTCCCGGCGGCCCCGGTTTTCTTCGCCGCTGGAATTCAGACGCGGCGAGAGAGTAGCGCCCCACACTGGCCCACTAAGGTCGCCGGACCGTCACCGTCACCTCGCCCATGTTGTCATGCAGTTCTCCGGCGCAGTCGTTGATCTTGAAAAGGAGCGTTCCGGCGACCTCCGGGCGGATCGTGGCGCCGGTTCCCACTTCATAAGGGAAAAGGAGAGAATTGGGATTGTCGCCCGGGTCATCCGGGACGACCGCGGCGAGGAGGATTCCCAACGGACGGCCTTGATAGTAACGGAGGGTAACCCCGGGTGGCTCGCATGGCCAGGGGGCGGTCGTCCTGGCGACGATGAAACGGCCTCTCGCGGAGAGAATCACCGGCCTGCCGGACGCCAGACGGATACCGGAGTTTTGCCAACCGCGGTCCGCGCGGACGAGTACCTCGCGAGGTTCGCCCGCCAACGGTTTGCCGGGGGAGAAGTCAATCGCCGTGCTCGCGATGTCGTGGCCGTATTCAAGTGATTGCACGAAGACTTTCCATTCCGCAGCGAGGGCGTTCCACTCGTCGCGGAGTTCCGTCTTGAGACGCTCCGTCGGATCCTTCCGCCTCTTGAAATCATCGATCGAACGTCGGAAGGCGTCGTGGTAGGCCGGATGGGCTTCCAGAAACGCGGCGGCGGCCCAGCTCCAGGCATAGGCGGTCGTATCGAGGTGGGCCGAAGGTCCGAACGCGAGCACCCGTTCGAGGGTAAGGGCCCGCTTTTCGCGAAAGGCGTCTTGAACAAGCTTGATCCGCCCCCACATGGGCACCGATTCGCGCTCGGCGGGGAAGGAATTCAATATGATCCGGCCGTTTTCGATGCGGTGGGTGGCGAGCAGTTCAGCGAGACCTTCCATGAACCAGGGCGGCCCGCACCAGTCGAACAGAGCGAGGCAGAACCCGTGGACGCCCTCGTGCAACAGGAGATGGCGGCGATAGTAATCGCTTGGCTGGTCGACGACCCAAAGCCGATTTCCAGCGGTGAAGCCGTGCTCGAACTTCGGTAAGGCGTGCGGCAACATACCGTTACGGACGAACCGGTTCCGATCCTTCATCACGTATCCCACCATGTGCCAGGCTTCATGCTTCTTCGAGTCAACCCCAAAGAAGTCGCAATACAGCGGATAGGCCTGATCAAAATACTCCGGAAGGCGGTCGACCTCGGGACCGGCCGGCAGATCGGTCCATAGCGTAAGGTGCTTCCCTTCGAGTCTTCTCAGCTCGGCACCGGCGCAGAAACCCGCGCCCGGCACCAGTGCGAGGAGGATGCCGGTAGTGACGACATTATGACCAAATACGCTTCGACGAATCTCGAACATGGTATCCCAATTCTACTCCCCGGTCGCGGTCCGTTGAACTCGAATCCCTCAATTTCTCCCGAGAGTCACCTCGTCACGCGATCTTGGCGATTCCCGGGGAGGTCGTGAATTCGGGCTCCGCCGGGGAGGGGGTTTGAAATGAATAGTAGTCGAGCAAGACCATGGCAAGAGCGGCGTCGCCGGGGTACAGCCTTTGAAAATCGCGGATGACCTCCAAGTAAAGCCGTTGATCGATTTGCAGGGCCGACATGGCCTTTAGCAAGAGTAACGCCTTGCTTCGCCGGAGGGATTCCGGTAGCGTCTCGTAAAGCCTAAGCAGTTCCGCGTGTTGGCCTTCATGCCGCGCCCGCGTGATCTCATGAAACGTATCGGCGGCCTTTGCTCATTCGCGATCCGCCCCGCGCAGGCGATCGAGGATGGTGTTGGAACGGCCGGCGAGCATAGTCAGGATGGGCTTCCGCATCGTTTCGGTGAGGAATTCCGCCACGGCCTGAATGCTTTGCTATATCATGCAGCCGTCACTCCGTTCCCACCACCCGAAACCCCACATTGAACACCGGCTGATACGGCGCGTAGCCGATGCGGAAGGCCGACGTACATCGCGTGGGGCGGTCGTACCAGGAGCCGCCGCGGACGGTGCGCCGAGAGGTGGCGTCGGGGGTCTCGCGACCGTCGGCCGGGTCATAGGGATAAGGACGCCAGGCGGTGGCGGTCCATTCGGCCACGTTGCCGTGCATGTCGTGAAGGCCCCAGGGGTTCGCCTCGTATCGGCCGCCGGGGGCGTGCAGGAACGCCCCGTCGTCGTACCGCGCGTCCTTGGGCGTCCAGTCGTCGTAGGGGGTCGGGTCCTGAATCACCGCCGCCGCCGTATAATGGCCCTGGGCCGTACAGGCCGCGAACTCGCTCAACCGGCTGTCGCCAAGATTCGCGAATCGCGAGAAATCGGCGTCCGAGTCGCCGTACCACATCGGCGTGGTCGTCCCCGCACGGCAGGCATATTCCCACTGGGCCTCGCTCGGGAGAGAGATTCGCATCCCGGCCTTGGCGCTGAGCCAGTCGCAAAACGCCTTCGCGTCGTTCCACGAGACGCGAACCGCCGGCAGCTCCGGTGAGTCGACGTCGTAGCCGCGGCGGCCGAACTGATACCCCCGGCGCGACTCGATCCGGCTGTCATGCCCTCTATCGAACCGGCGGAACTGCGCGTTGGTCACCTCGAATCGGCCCATCCAGAAGCCCTCCTCGACGCGGACCTTCGTTTTCGGCGAATTCGAAGGCAAGTCCCCCCCCATGACGAACTCGCCCGGCGGAATCCATGCCAGTTCCATGGTGACGCCGTCCCCCAGATCGAGCGTGCGGGTCTGACCCGCCCCTTCGCGATTTGAAGGGAGGGCCGTCGCGATCTCTTGTTCCTCCGGTGATTGTTCGACTACCTCCGGAAGGATCGGCTCCGGCCTCGGCGGCGATTGTTTCCAAAGCTCGGGCGATTCGAACTCGTACGCCGTCCCGCCGTACTTGCGGGTGAGTTCCACGCGGCGCGCGGCGATGGCGGCGACGCGGTCTTCTCCCATGATTTCCGACCACGTGCCGTGATAGGGGGCGTTCATGTCGATCCACGTGATCAGCCGATCCCATGCCTCGGTGTCCAGTTCCACGCCGTGATGGCCCTGTTTCAACATCTGCACCAGTTCCGTCGTGTCGGCCGCGTATTCCATCGGGACGAACATCGCGTAGTCGCTTTCGATGCCCGGCCGCCGCACGAAGCGGTGCAGAACGTCGTACGACTTCGAGAACTTCCCACCCCACGTTGGATCGACGCGACCGCTAATCTTCGAGTTCCAGTCCGTGATCATTTCCGTCCCGCGGAGGTCGGCGACGACCGTGCCCTCCTCCGTCGTCCGGCCGTCGTGACAGCCGACGCAGTATTTGTCGAGAACCGGCTGGACTTCGCGGTGGAAGGCGAATCCGCGGACCGGCCCGTACCAGGGTTCAACTGTATCCGGCTTGCGGTGCAGGGCCAGGACGTCTCCCGTACGGATGGGGGCCGTGTTCTGCCGTTCGTGGCAGCCGGAGCACTGGACCGTCTCGCCGGGCATCCCGGTCATCCAACTTCGCATCAGTTGCAGCGCCTGGCCGTCCTTGTCCAGCGGCTGCAGCGAAATCGGCACGTTCGCCGGGATACGGAATTGGGCGGAGCCGTCTTCGTTCACCGGAACCGTCCCGAGAACCGCGCGGATGTCCCACGGCCCGTCCATCCCGAGCGTCCCCAGCAGTCCGCCCATGTCATGGTAACCGTAATGGTAGGTGAAGAGGCGAATCTGCTTGACCGTCCCGCGGGGGATGCCCTTGAGCCCGTCGCCGGCGTAGATATCGGGGATGAAGACGGTGGCTTCCTTTTTGGCCAGGTCGACCTTCTCCGGCACCATCGGTGGAAGGGGTTGCTGCTTCAGCGGAATCGGTTCGAACAGAGCGTTACCGGGCAGGTCCTTCAGCAACACCATGTTGTCGAAGACGTCGACGAGGTAGATTCCCCAGCGAGCCTGCGGCGTTACCTTGGCGGCGACGAGAAAGTGTTTGTCGCTTAAGGGGTAGGGATGCAGGAATTTGGGCCAACTTTCGCGCGTCAGGCCGTCGGCGACGACCGCCTTGACCTCTTGGCCGTAGCCGGGAATCCGCTGCACGGCGCCGCTCGCCTCGTAGCGGCCCAGGGCCGGGTCGAGAATCGCCAGTTCGCCCATGCGGGGGTTGTCGTGATGCCCCCCGACGACTCCGACGACCTTCGTCGGATGCCCGGGGATGGGCCGCGCGTAGAAGAACGACGTCGGCCAGTAGGAATTACTGCCGTAGTACTCGAACTGCCCCGTCCCGTCGGGGTTCATGTGGAACAACAGCCGTGTGTTCGAGTGGGGCGTGTCGGTGTATTCCCAGCGGGTGTACAGTACGCGGCCGTTGTTGAGGACGGTGGGGCACCAGTTGTGCTCCTGATCGAAGCAGAGCTGCCGCTTGCCGGTCCCATCGGCGTTCATCACGAAGAGGTTGGCCACGTGCGACGACCCGAAAACGCACGGAACGCCCACCATGGGCGCGGTACAGGTGAAGAGTATCTTGCCGCTGGGCAGGTAGCAGGCGTCGTAGCAGTCGACGTCGTCTTCCATTTGCGTGAGCGATCTGCATCCGGACCCGTCGACGGCGATTTCGAATATCTGCCAGCGGCCGTTCTCGCCGACGGCGGAAAAAAGGAGCTTCTCGGCGCCGAAATCGAGATCGACGTCGCCGACGAACGTGTCGCGGGGGGGCTTGTAGAGCGATGTGAGTTCCCCCTCCGGTGACACTGGCGAGAGGACCATGATTTCATCGTCATACCCCGCCTTCGGCAGGCACGAGTTGCTCTGCCAGTTCTGCGGCAGGCCCAAGGCGTGCCCTCTCTCGTTGCGCCGCACCAAGAGGAGGCGGTCGAAGTCGAGCAGCGGATTGGCCAGGAGCGCTCCGCGACGGAGGTCGCGCAGACGGTCCACGGCCGCTTCCAACGCCGCCGTGTCGGAAGCGGCCTCGGCCGCCGCGATTTGGGTTTCAAGCTCGGCCAGCCGTGCCAGGTATTCGGTGCCCTTGGGGTACTGCTCGGGGAACGCGGCAATCAGGTCTTCAATCGCCAGGCGGATGGACTTAACGTTGGGATCGGCCGCACTGGGAATGCGGATCGGCTCGTCGATCTTCCGCGCCTTGGGACGGACCGGTTTCCAACCGGCGGGAATATCCAGATTCGTCTCCACGCGAAGCCGCACGACGTGCGGGAAGGGGCCGCCCGACCGCGACAGGCGGACCGTGTGGACCCCCTCTTCGACGGAAAACTCGACCGGCTTGCCCCAGATCGCGCTACTGGTATTCCAGTTCGCTGTTTTCGCGAGACACACTTGCCCCAGCGGCTTGCCGTCGACAAACAAATCGACCGGCCGATTGTCGGCCATCGCGTAGCGGACGCGAATGCGGTACGTCCCGCTGGCAGGAAACGGCACGTCAAACTCGGCCCAGTTCGGCTCGAACCCCCCGTTGGCGACCATCGGCTCCGCGTCGGCCCACTGGTCGGTGAAGGTCTTCAGATTTCCCCGTTCGAAGCTCCAGGCCTCGATGTCGAAGGCGTTTCCGGGGCACTCGCCGGTTTGGCCCCAGGCGGCGGACGCCGCGGCGAAGAAACAGGCAACACGGATGGCGACTCGCATTTCATTGAACCCTCTCGGATTTCGGCCGGACATGAGAATACCCACATTATGCCAAAATGGGGGCCACGGTGAAAGACACGAAGCGCGAGGAAGGCGGATTTCGGGGTTTTTGGCTTTCGTCGACCCCATGGACGCTCGGCCGTACCTTGACCCTGGGCCGATCCTCGATAAGATTGAGCCATATTCGGCGAAAACAAGGGCGAAAGCGAGTTCTATCCGGAGGTTTCGATGGCGAAGTACATAATGGCATTGGATCAGGGCACGACGTCCAGTCGGGCGATCGTTTTCAACCGGGACGCCGAGATGGTCGGCGTCGCCCAGGAGGAATTCGAGCAGATTCTTCCCTCTCCGGGACACGTCGAGCACGATCCCGAGGCGATTTGGAGTTCTCAACTGCGGACCATGCGCGGCGCGATGGAGCAGGCCGGGGCGACGGCGGACGACATCGCCGCCGTCGGCGTGACCAACCAGCGCGAGACGACCGTCCTGTGGGAGCGAGACTCGGGCCGCCCCGTTTCCAACGCCATCGTCTGGCAAAGCCGTATCAGCGCCCCAATCTGCGACCGCATCAAGGGGGACGGCCTCGAACCCCTCTTCCGCGAACGGACCGGCCTCGTGGTCGACGCTTACTTCTCCGGGACGAAGATCAAGTATCTGCTCGATACTCGCGAGGGCCTCCGCGAGAGGGCGAGGAAGGGGGAGATTCTCTTCGGCACGGTCGACTCGTGGCTCATCTGGAAGTTGACGAAAGGGCGTTGCCACGCGACCGATCCGAGCAACGCCAGCCGGACGCTCCTGTTCAACATCCACGCGCAAGAGTGGGACGATGAGTTGCTCCGTCTGCTGGACATCCCCAGGGCGATGCTTCCCCAGGTACGGCCCTCCAGCGGCGTAATCGCGGATATCGACCCCGAGTGGATCGGCGGCGGGGTTCCCCTGGCCGGAATCGCCGGCGACCAGCAGGCGGCCGCGTTCGGCCAGGCCTGTTTCGCACCCGGAAGCGTGAAAAACACTTACGGGACCGGGTGTTTCGTGTTGATGAACGTGGGGGAGACGCCGGTCTTGTCGAAGGCGGGCCTGCTGACGACGATTGGCTGGCGGATCGGCGACGAGACGACCTATTTTCTGGAAGGGGCCATCTTCGTAGCCGGGGCGGTGGTCCAGTGGCTCCGCGACAAGCTGGGGATCATCCGGACCTCCGTTGAAGTGGAGACGCTGGCGGCGCAAGTCCCCGACTCCGGCGGGGTCTACTTCGTTCCGGCCTTCGTCGGCCTGGGCGCCCCGGACTGGGACGCCTACGCGCGTGGCACGATCATCGGTATCGACCGATCGACGACGGCGGCCCACATCGCCAGGGCGGCCCTGGAATCGATGGCCTATCAGACGCGGGACATCGTCCACGCCGAAGAGGCGGACGCCGGGATGGAACTCTCGGTACTCAAGGTTGATGGGGGGGCATCGAAGAACAATCTGCTCATGCAGTTCCAGGCCGATCTTCTCGGCGCCACGCTCCGCCGCCCCAAGGTGGCCGAGACGACGGCTCTCGGCGCCGCCTACCTGGCCGGCCTCGCCGTCGGCTACTGGAACGACCTCGGCGACATCACCGCCAACTGGGCCCTCGACCGCGAGTTCACCCCCCAACTTTCACGAGAAGACGCCCAAGCCCTCTACGAACGCTGGCGCGAAGCGGTCAAGCGATCCCGCGGTTGGGTGATCTGACGCGGGCATTGCGGTCCTTCTCCGACGGCGGTTGCCTGCATATCCTCGCCGAAGAGACGACGGTTTCGGACCGAAACGACTCGCATGGTCTTCAAGCGGCAAGTGAGAAACGGCCGTCGCGAGCGTGGAGTGACGGGCGAACGATCAGCGTGGTCGCACAAAGCGGCATCCTACTGCAAGAAATACGTCGCCATCGCGCCCGATTACTCCCAAGAAAACGCCCCGGGCCCGTCCGGCTTCGGCAGCGGGGCGGGCCCGAGGGATTAAACGAATACTTCGCGTTTCGGGTTAGTTGCGAATCAGGCTGCGGAAGTTGACCGAAGCCTGGCCGTTGGGCTTGGGAGCCGGCAGCTTACCGGGCTGCTCGCCATTCTCGGCGGGAGCGGCCTCGGGGGCGACGGCCGGTTGCGGGGCGGCTTCATCGTACGCCGGAGCGGCCGCGCCACAGGTGGTCGGGCAGCAGGTGGGCTCGCAACAGGCCGAGCCGACCCACTGAACCGGGCCGCAGCACGGGGCATGGCACGGCTTCTTGCGGAACAGGTCTCCGATGAAGTCGAGGATCGGGGTGCATCGTCGACCACATTGCGGTACACAGCAGCCGGGATCCACGCAGCCGGGATCCACGCAAGCGGGATCGCAAGCGGGACCACACGAAGGATCGCATGCCGCGGTCACCATGGTGTCGCAACAGGTTACTTGGCCACAGCAGGCTCGCCTTGAGGCGAACAGCCCCTTCAAGCCGGCAAAAAGGTCGCACCCGGCCGGTGGACAGCACGCTTGTCCACAAACGCCTGGATCACAAAACCCCGGGTCGCAAACCGGGTCGCAGGCCACGGGATCGCAAGCCGGGTCGCAGGCCACCGGTTCGCAACACTGCGGCGGGCAGCAGGCGCTGCCGCCGCGGTTCAAGCCAAGGAGGTTGTCGAGTAACTCGAACCCGAACCCTTGGCCACACATGGCGACGCTTACGAGAAGCGCTCCAAACATCATTCGTCTTTTCATCGAGCAACGTCTCCTATACTTCGGAACCGGGGTACTCGTCTCCCTTGCGGTTGGCGACTTTCTAGCGAAACAAGGTGGGAAGCTTCGCCGGGGATGGAGTGGGTCCTCCCATGGGTTAGAACCGACTCGTACGACGGGAAAGTCCGTGGGAAGGCAGGCTGGAGTTTCCGGTTCGCTCGGTGTGTCGCGTCAGGACCGTCGAGCCGTTCCGTGACTCGATGTAGAACTCGGTGCACTGACGCCCCCCTTCTTGGGAATATCCATTTACTGGATACTTATTGTTGATTCGGGGCTAGGTTCGTTATCGGCACCCCTGCGCACGGCCCTTGAATTCGCGGAACCCTTTTTCTACAAAAGGTTTACTACTCTTGTTAGAGAACGCGTAACACCTCGCGAAGATGGCAAGAGTTTGCCGGTTGTAGCTCCCCTGGGAAGTAGGTTTTTCACTGCAAGGTTTGGCGATCCCGCATATCCGGTATAGTCGGATTGCCCGATTTTAAGCGGGGACCTTCCGTGCGAGCGAAAAATGGGGATGCCGTGGCATCGCAGGCGCTCCTCTGGTATTCTGGGATGCGCAAACGCGTCCGTCGGATTGGATGGACAACGGCCGCTGATCCAACCATAATGAGGGGAAGGACATACGGCCTCGAACGAGTACTTCCGAGAAAATCGACCGCCGACCGTCAGGCAGAATGGAATTAAACGCAGGAGCGATTCAATGACCCAGCGAAGCGGTCAACCATATACCCTTGTCCATTTCGACGATGTCGAACCCGTCGAATGCCCGTGTGGGCTGGCGCGCCGCGCCTTGGCGGACGTGAAGTCATTTCCGGCGACGGTGCATCGTACGACGATCACGGACCGCGCGAAACCCCACTACCACCGGACACTGTGCGAGACGTATTATATTCTGGAGTGTGAACCGAACGCGCGGATGCGGCTGGGCGACGAAGTCGTTTCCGTTTGCGCCGGCACGTTGGTTCACATCCCGCCCGGCACGGTCCACCAGGCGATAGGTCGAATGACGGTGTTGATATTCGTCGTCCCGAAGTTCAACCCGTCCGATGAAGTACTCGTCGAAGATGCCGTCGACTGACCTTCCTGGCGTCTTCTTCCCCTTTCCCCATTCGAGAGCTATCCCCCATGAGCCTTATCCGCTTAAGTCCTTTTTCGTTTTTTCTTCTTCTTGCCACTTTGGTAACGGTCCGGTGTCTCCGGGCGGAGAATCCCGCCCAATGGGGAGGAGGTTCGAACAAGAACAACGTATTCGAGGCGACCGGACTGCCGGACGATTGGGAGTTGGGGAGCTTCGACTACGAATCGGGGGAATGGGACCGCGACTCCGCTCGCAACGTCCTCTGGATCGCGAAGCTGGGGACGCTCTCCTACGGTTCCCCCGTCGTCGCCGGTTCCAAGGTGTTTTGCGCCACGAACAACGGAGCGGGCTATTTGGAGCGTTATCCGCCCAGTGTCGATCTAGGCTGCCTGCTTTGCTTCTCCGCCCGGGATGGCCGGTTTCTTTGGCAATACTCGGCGTCCAAACTCGAAGAGGGCCGCGAGGTCGACTGGCCTCGCGTAGGAATCTGTTCGGCTCCGTTGGTGGAGGGGAACCGGCTGTGGGTCGTAACGAACCGCTGCGAGGTCGTATGTCTGGATACGGAGGGTTTCCACGACGGTGAGAACGATGGGCCGTTCCAAGACGAGGAATCGAGCGAGCCGGGCGAGGCGGATATCGTCTGGAAGTTCGACATGCGCGGCCGATTCGGCGTTCATCCCCACAATATGACGAGTTGCTCCCCGGTGGTTTTCAACGACCTGGTATTCGTTTCGACTTCCAACGGCGTGGACGAATCGCACCAGCGGATTCCGTCGCCGGAGGCGCCGAGTTTTCTAGCGCTGGATAAGAACACGGGAGAACTCGCGTGGGCGGACGCCTCCCCTGGTGAACGGATTCTGCACGGCCAATGGGGTTCGCCGGCGTTCGGCGTCCTCGGCGGCGTGCCGCAAGTGATTTTCCCCGGCGGGGACGGGTGGCTCTACAGTTTCCGTGCCGAGCCGACGGAGTCGAAGAAGCCCGAACTACTCTGGAAGTTCGACTGCAACCCGAAGACGGCGCGATGGGGGGGCGACGGCCAAGGTGAACGGAACAGCATCGTCGGAACGCCGGTCGTTCACGGCGACCGCGTCTTCATCGCGACCGGGCAGGACCCCGAGCACGGCGAAGGTCCCGGGGACCTCTGGTGCATCGACCCGACGCGCCGCGGCGACGTGAGCGAGACGCTCGTATTCGACAAGGACGGCAACCCCGCCCCGCTTCGGCGCGTCCAGGCGGCGCTGCCGGAGGAAGGAGACGTCGTCAAGCCGAACCCCAATTCGGCCGTCGTGTGGCACTACGCCAGACACGACGCCGACGGCGACGGGGAATACGACTTCGAAGAAATCATGCACCGTTCCCTTGGAATGCCGGCGATTCACGGGGACTTGCTTATCATCGCCGACGTGTGCGGGCTGATCCACTGCCTCGACGTGAAGACCGGGAAACCGCACTGGACCTACGACTCGTATGCCTCGATCTGGGGATCGGCCCTGATCGCCGACGGCAAAGTCTACATCGGCGACGAGGACGGCGACCTGGCCGTATTCGAACTGTCGAAGGAAATGAATCTCCTTGGCGAGCCCAACATGGGTGACTCTATTTACGCCACGCCGACGACCGCCGGCGGCGCGCTCTACATCGCCACGCGGAGCACGCTCGTGGCGCTGAAACGGGACGCGACTCCCGTCGTTTCCGAGAAGTCGGAGTAGGAAGCGCGGAGGATGTTCGAAACGTTTGACCACACCGCCGACGTGGGCCTGCGAGTTCTCGCGCCCGATCTGGAAGCGCTCTTCGAGGAGGCCGCCAAGGCGTTGACCGCGGCCCTTCTTGGGGCGGACGCGAAGCTCGCTTCGAAGCAAGAGATTTCCGTCGCGCTCGACGCGGACGATCGGGTCGACCTGATGCACGATTGGCTGGCGGAACTCCACTTCTATTTCGAAACAAAACGGTTCGTTTGCGCCACGGCGGATGTCACCCTTTCCGATCAAAAACGTCTGACGGCGACGGTCTTCGGCGAGACCCTCGATCCGGCGCGCCACGAGATCGAATTGGAAATCAAGGCGGTCACGTACCACGGACTGAAGGTGGAACGCCGGGATGCAGGCTGGCTCTGCGAGGTGATTCTGGATCTGTAGGTCCTACGCGACGCAAGAAGGCATGAACGAATCGACTCACTCGAACTACGCGGATGTTCTCGGCTTGGGCGTCGTCGCGGTGGACGACTTTCTTTACGTCGATGCCTATCCTCCGGCCGATTCAAAAGTCCACGTTCGACGGCGAAGGCGGGATTGCGGCGGCCAGACGGGTAGGGCGCTTTTGGTGGCGGCGAAGGCGGGCTGCCGCGCGGCCTACGGCGGAATGTTGGGAAACGATCCGCTTTCCGAAGCGGTGAAGGCCGCGTTTCGCGAGGCGGGGGTCGATCTCTCGCATTATGTGCCCAGTCCCCTGGCGCGGCCGTTTCATTCGACGATAATCGTCGACGCGACGAACCGAACACGGACGATCTTCGCTTTCCAAAGCGGGCCGGTCGGCTGCGCAGAGGATGGGCCGACGGAAGAGGCGCTCCGAGCGGCGAAGGTGCTCTTGATCGATCACCACCGAGTGACGGGAACCCTCCGCGCGGTAAGGATTGCCACTGCGGCCGGAATTCCGGTCGTCGCCGATTTCGAGCGGGCCGGCGAAGGCCCATTCGAGGAGTTGTTCGAACTGGCGAATCACCTCATCGTACCCCGAAGATTCGCCGTTGAGCGAACGGGCGCGGAAGACCCGGCCGATGCCGCGCGGCGGCTGTGGACCCCGCGTCGCGCCGCGGTCGTCATCACGTGCGGAGCGGACGGAGGATGGTATCGGGCCGCGGCCTCCAAGCAGGTCCGTCGGTACCGGACGCCGACTGTCCAGGCGGTCAATACGACCGGCTGCGGGGACGTTTTCCACGGAATCTATGCCGCTGGGCTGGCGCGCGGGGCCGGCGTTGGGGAGTGCATCCGGCTGGCGGCGGAAGCGGCGGCGGAACACGCGGCCGGTTAAACGTCTCGAGAATCTCCGAAATGGCGCTTCCGCGGAAACAGGGATTCACTCGACGCGGTGCGAGCGGTCCTCGAGCCGCCTGACGGACTCAGACGGGATTCGACGCGACTTCATTCCAAGACCGCTGATCTCCCGATTTTTTTCGCGTGGCCTATTGACCGATTCGTGCAATTGAAATAAGGTATGGGTTATTGAGATTGATTATCATTTGCATGGACAGTCGTGATGGGCGGTCGTCACCGGCTGGACCCTCCGATACTGTGAATTCATTCCCTCCATGGGTGGTGTTTTTTTCCCAGCCGCTTGACATGTTATGGCTCGATAATTAGAATTTTTCCTTATGTGGAGGATTCGGGTGGTCGGCGTGCCTCTCTCGGTCTTCCGCACCGGGTTCCCAGGTTTCCCCTTGCTCGGCCCGGCCGTCAAAGAAACCTGCATGAAATTCGCAGCGCCTATGAACAATTCCCCCCGAGCATCCTCGCGGACAATCCACGGTTTTACCTTGGTCGAACTGTTGGTCGTCATCGCGATCATCGGCATTTTGATCTCCATGCTTCTGCCGGCCGTCCAGTACTCGCGGGAACGGGCAAGGAACCTGCAGTGCATGAACAACCTTAAGCAAATCGGCATCGCCACGCACATGTACCGGGATATGCTGGGGGGCTCGCGGCGGGCATTTCCCACGGCGGACGTTACGGGAAATCACCCCTATCGAATGGCTCCCGGAAAGAAGGACCGGGACAGCAAATGGGCCCTGCCGGAGACCTATGGGCTTCAGGCGCTGTTTTCGCGATTGAACCTCATCCCGGACGGGGGCGGTGTATGGGTTTGCCCTTCGGCGCCTGATTGGATGAGAGAATACGGCAATACCTATTGTTTTAGTATCGCCAACAACCTGGACAACCCGGATTGGGATCAGGAGAAGTACCGGATTTGGGTCTGGGACAACATTTCGTTGTTTCCCGGCACGTCCGGTTTCCGCGGTCCGTTTGGTCCCGGATTCGGCATTCCCTGGGAGGATCGTGAGTATCCGCACTTCGCCAATTCGATGTCCGGTAAGGGTTACAATACGCTTTTTCAAGATGGCCACGTCGCGTACAAGGCGGTGGGCGAGGATGACGGGATTGACCCACTACCCGTTCGTTGACATCGGTGTTTCCCGTCTCCGGGTTCCGCTGCTTGCATTGCTGGCATGGTAGAGCGAGGATGGTAGAGCGAGGATTGATTGGAAGTTCAATACTGGTCAGCCTTTTGGGCGTTTGCTGGGTCGCGTTGGCAATTATCACGGGCTGCGGCACGGGATTGTTGGGCCCGGTTTTCGGCATTGCGGCCGGGTTTGTTTTTCGCCTCCAGGGAGGGGAACGGAAATCCGCGCCCGGAGGAATCCTCGCGGGCCTGCTCGCGGCATCTTTCGTTTTTGTTGCCGCGTTCGCGGTACCGGCCGTTCAACGGCCGCGGTCCAGTGTCGAGGAACAGCTCACGGACGAGGCGATGATCGTTTCCGCGGCGGTGCAGCTTGCCGAGCAATGGGTCATGGAAGGACGTGAACCGCGTTGGCCGGAAGGATCGGGTCCCGATTCCGCGGCGAAGCCGGCGGACTTTCCGCCGGAATTGTGGAATGCGGCCCTGTGCCAGTGGCGCATGACTCCCCCGAGCGCTCGGGAATGTTGTCGCGAAATGCGTAAAGCGAACCTGCTTCGCTTACGAGACGAGAGTTCGAACCACGACTTGGAATGGTTGTGGAGAGGCCTCGGCGGAAGCGTGTTGGCTGGATTCGTCGCCACGACGACGTGTATTCTCGGCAAGGAGTGAGGGATGTTTTTCGTGTTTTGAGTTTTAGTTTCGGCTGTGGTGCGGCGCCCGGTTGTCCGGGTCGTGAAGCTGCCAATCCAGAAAGCAAGAGAGATGAGACCATGAAGATGACCCACGACTTTCGGAGATTTTTTCTCACCGCGGGAGCGGCGCTGTTGGGGATTTGCGCTATCGCTCGGATCGGCGCCGCTTCGTACCACGAAGTCTTTTCGTTCGCCGAGGTGGCCGGCACGACCGGCTCGCGCTTCAACTACGGCGCAGCCGTCGACGCGGATGCCGTCTACTTCTCGCTGAACAGTTCACCCGCGATTACGAAGATTGACGGATCGGGCACCTCGATCATCATGACAAGCGCGGATTGGGCGGCCGCCTCGACGAAGACGACGCTGACCTCGTTCTACGGATTTGAGAGCATGGGCGACTACCTGGTCTTCGGGGAGTCCTCGGCGGACCAGATTTGGAAGGTGGAAAAGGCGACCGGCGCGATCAGTGTCGTGGCGAGTACGGCGGATATCGAGGCGGTTACCGGTTTTTCTGCAACGCAATTGCTTGCGGCGAAGGGCGTTTGCGGCGATGACTATTACTTCTACGAAGGCGAGAGCGACGGTATCCTCAAGGTAAACGTCCCCACGGGAGTCGTTTCCACGGTCGCCACCGCGGCGCAACTTGACGCGTTCGCCAGTTCCACCGGGGTCGCCGGCGGCTTGGCCTGCGATGGCGCCGGTCATCTGCACTTCGGAGACAACACGAACGACGCGATCTACAAATGGGATGGAACAAGCGGTTTCTCCGTTCTTTCAACGGCCGAAATCCTTGCCGTTACCGGCGCCGACTCGGCCGGCTTCGGCGATATGCTCTTCGGCGAAGACGGGTTGATGTACTTCTACGAAACCACGTCCGACGGCATCCTTTCGTTCGACCCCTTGAACCCGGCTGCTTCTTTGCGTTTCGTCCTGACCGAAGACCAGCTTCTGAGCGGCCCGATGGGAAGTGATAACATCTCGGGTCTGGCGTGGTACGACGGCAATATCGCCTTCACCGGCATGGGGCAGTATGGATTCTACGTCGTTCCCGAACCGACCGTCTTGGGTCTGCTCCTGGGAATCGCCGGTTTGGCGTTGCTCCGCAGTCGGAGGGCGTAGCGGCAACAATCGACTGGCGGCGATTGCCGCCGGCCGTTTCGAAACCGAACGTACGGGTGCGCACCATCGCCGGTGCGCATCCGATTACCACGAAGCGATTCGCGCCGGCGCGGTGCTCGCGGACCTCTCCATCCGCGAGACTCGCGCGGAGGCAAAAAAGAAGAGAGAATAGAGAATAGAAAAGAGAAAATGGGATGAGATATACGATCTCCGGACTAACGGTGGTGATCCTTTTCGCCGTGGGTAGCCTGCCGTTGTGCAACTGCGCGATAGCGGTTGATGTGGGCCAAATACGCTTGATTCTGGACGGCCCGGCCGCCACCGGAGGCGGAGGAGTGTTTTCCTGTTACGCCTACAAGGAATCGACGAACGAGTTCTACATAGGCATCTTCGGATCCGGCACCGCCGGCTTGCGGAGGGTGACGGGTACAGGGACTCCCTGGCAGGAAGGGAACTACACGACCTCGCGCGACATGGTGGAACGATCCCTGATCAATCGGTTTGTCCGCTCCGGAGACGTGCCCGGTGGACATTTTGACCCGGACGACAGCGCGCCCACGACCATCTCGGGAATGCTCCTCAATCCGGCCCCCTTGACGATCGAGGTACCCGATCACGATGCCGCGGGAATTCCCAACGGCGGCACGCGGACGGTAACCTATCAACCGGGGGAATTGGCGTTCGTGGCCGACCACATTAGTATGGTAATTGACTCGGGCACGTATCGGCCGGAATGGACGAAGAACATCTTCAGATGGGACCTTCGTGAAGTTGGAGCGGAGACGAGCAAGTTCCCTGATTATTCCACCGGGGTGCCCATGGCGACCGGGTGGACCGGTTGGAACGATACCCTCGCCCCGGTGTTCACCGCCGAAGAAATGCGAAACGCCTACGCGGCCGCGACCGGAAACACGGCGTCTTTAACGGTGCGGAGTAATTTCGGCCGGCAGCCGGTTTGGTCCTCCGACGGACGGTACCTCTACGCGGTCGATTCCGGAAACGAACTCGGCGGGCTGTATAAGATCGACGCGGTGACCGGAGCGGCTTGGCTCATTTATTCCGAACCGAGCGTCGATTCCGCCTCGAACGTGATCGCCGAACCGGGCGTCGTTTCCACTTCCATTCGCGACTTCGGGGCGGGCTTCGGCTCGGGGGATCAAATCCTCTTCGACGGAACGGAGGCGGGGGGAAATCCGGGTGATCTGGTTTACGTCGTCGATATCGGGACGGCCGTTTCGGCCCCGAAAGTTCTCATCGAGATGGACGATTTCCGGGACTATTGCGGATTGCCATTGTTTGATGACCGAGGCGAACCCCTCTACGCCGGCATCCGCTCGATCACCTCCGACGCCGCCGGCAATGTCTATTTCTACGAAAGTCAGACGCAAGCGATTCATGCCCTGGATCCATGGGGACGCTTGAGCTGCGTTCTCAACAAGGCGCAACTGCACCAGTTCAACTACGAACTCGACGGCAGCCGCTCCAACGGCGGCGGTTTGCTTCGAATGCAGACGATCGAGAACGCCGAGGGGACATTTATTACCTTCCGCGGAGATAACCGCTACGTCGGCGCCATCCCCGTCACCATTGGCGGGGACCTCAATGGGGACGGCGAGTTGAACGCCGAGGATACGGCCCTGATGATCGCCCAGTACAGGAAGACGTGTTACGAGACTTTTCCTCAAATAGACCCGGTTACCTATGTCGTTCCGGATGACTACGTCGATTACATCAACTGCGACATTAACGGAAGTGGAAATCCGGATGCCCGTAATTTCGGTCTGATGGAAGACCCGGCCATCGTGACTTGGAAAGACGTGGAGGTTCTGTCGCAATTCATACCCCTAGAGTTGGGGGATTTCAACTGGGACGGGAACGTTCTGGATGAAGACGATTGGGCCATATTCAACGCCGCCTACGGCTTGGCCCGCGAAGATGTCGGCGGGATCGGCATTTGGAGCTGGTTTGACGGAGACCTCAACGGCGATGGGCTCGTCGATGAGGCTGATTTGGCGATCCTCCAGTCAATCGGACTGGATCTCCCAGGAGACCTCAATGGTGACGGCACGGTCAATAGCGGCGATCTGGACATCATTCGTGGTAACTGGGGGAGCATCGTACCCCCGGGAGACCTATTCCAAGGGGATGCCAACGGCGATGGCCGGGTCGACAGCAACGATTTGGACGTCGTCCGAGCGAACTGGGGGCAAACGGCGTCCGCGGCGGTAGTACCCGAGCCTGGTCTGGCCGTTTTAATCACTGGTTGGTTTGTTCTGTTTGCGGGGGTGCGTCGCCGATGAGGACCAGTTCGAGACAATCCCTGTTTTATTGACTCCACCGATATACTAAAATTGAGATCGTTGGACGGGGTGGAGCTTGGTGTTCCGCCTTACTACCCGTGTCGGGGTTCATCCCCCAAATGAATGGAGAAGACAAGATGAAGAGTTTTCGCTTGCTGCTCGCTTTTGCCGTATTGGGCATTTTCGGCGGCATCCCCAGCCTGGTTTGGGCGGATGACGCCAAGGAGGCGTTTGAGACCGGAAAAGCGCTGCTGAAGGAAAAGGGGGACATGCAGGCCGCGATGCATAAGTTCGTCGAGGCGGTTCACCTGGACCCCGGGGTCACCGAATACTCGACGATGCTTTCGTGGACCGGCCGGGCGCGACGCCTCGAGGCGATGAAGAAGGCGGACGAGGATAACCTCGACGACTGGTGCAAGCGGTGTCGCGGTTTGCACATTTTCTATCTCGCCCTTGGAATGACCAAGCAGGCGATCCAAAACGACAAGGAATTGTGCGAACGTTCCAAGGACCCGGATGACACGATCCGGCTTGCCCAGGCGTATTTTGTTGATGGTCAATTCACCGAAGCGGCGAAGGTGCTTCAGGGAATGGGCGACAACGCGACCCCCGCGTCCGACGCGATGCTTGTTTTGGCTCTGGACCGCGCCGGCGATCGCGAAAAGGCGATCGGGGTCGCGAAGGAGATCACCGTTCCGGAGACCCTCACCTCCGCCGCGGCCTACAATTTGGCGCGAGCTAAGGCGATCGCCGGCGATGCCAAGGAGTCGGCGGACCTGTTGACGGCCCTGTTCGAAGCGACGGCTCCGGTTCGCCTGGAAGCGAAGAAGCAGGAAGTGGTCGAGTGCAAGGATTTCGACGAGATCCGCGATTCGGCGGAGTATCAGGCCGCGATGAAGTCCGAGTCGAAACTGTCGGGTTGCAGCGAAGGGAAGTCGTGCGCGACCTGCCCCATGCGCGGCCAGTGCGAAAGCGGCGGTGCAAGCGATAGCGACTCGGGAACCAATATGGACGCAACCAAATCGGAGTAGTTTCATGCGACGACTTGTATACACTTTCTGTCTCAGCGCACCGATTTTCACTGCCCTGTTTTGCATGCCCGCGTCCGCGGAGGACTCCGCGGAGAAGGCAAAGGCGGTTTTTGAATCGGCGAAGAAGATGCTCGCCGAGACGGGCGACTGCGAGGCCGCGATGCACAAGGTCGTCGAGGCGGCGTCGCTGGACCCCACGCAAAAGGACTATTCCACCCATCTCCTCTGGATCGGCCGGACGCAACGGCTTCAAGCGCTGAAGGCTCGGGAGAAGGATGAGGAGAAGTGGTGCCAGTGGAGCCGCAGCCTCAACATGTTCTATATGGCGCTGGGCATGAAGCAGCAGGCCATCGAAAACGCCAAGGAACTGTTCGCGAGATCGAAACTCCCCAAGGACGCGATCCGCCTCGCCAAGGCGTATTATCACGCCGAAGAGTTCGAAAATGCCGCCGCCTTGCTTCGTTCTCTCGGGGACGAACGGACTCCGGATACCGACGCGATGCTGGTGTTGGCGATGAAGCAGGCCGGGGATGCCGAGGGTGCCATCGCCTTGGCGAGGGAGCTCGAATGTCCCGAGCGGCTCGACGCCGGTACCGCCTACACGATGGCTCGCGTCAAGGCGATTGCCGGAGACGCCGAAACCTCCGCGGCCATTCTCAAGGCGCTTTTCGTGGCGACCGCGCCGAGCCGCCTGGAAGGCCGCAAGCAGAACGTCGTCGACTGCGCGGATTTCGACCCGATTCGCGACACCGATCTCTACAAGGAGGCGATGGAGACCGAGTCCGAGCTTTCCGGCTGCAGCGAAGGGAAGTCATGCGCGACGTGCCCCATGCGGACTCAATGCCAGCAAGGCGGTACCGAGAGCCAGACGGAAGGAACCGAGATGGATCCGACCAAGTAGCCAGAGCGGCATTCTCGCGACGGCTCTCGTTCGTCGGGGCGGCCGATCGTTCGAAGCGAAGGGGGAGGAGCATCGTTCTCCGGCTCCCTCCCCCGGTTTTCTATTCACGCATTACCCCGAATTGTTCCCGCGCCCGTGCATACCACCAGAAGACTTATCCAATTCGCGTTTCTCCTACTCGTCATCGTGGGCGTTTTCGTCCTTCAGAAGCACTGCGAGTGGTGGTGTCCCTTCGGCGCGGTCGAGGGGATCCACGCGTACACGACCGAGGGGAGCTTTCCCTGTTCTCTGGGTGTGACTAATCTGTTCGCCTTTGGCGGCCTGATCGTCTCCGTTCTTCTGATCCGCCGGGCGTTTTGCGGGTATCTTTGTCCCATCGGAACCCTTTCCGATTGGTTCCATTCGCTCGGCCGCGCTTTAAGACTGCCCCGGTTCGATGTGCCGAAGCCGCTCGATCGAGTGCTGTCGTTTCTGAAGTACCCCGTTTTGGTCGTGATCATCTACTTCACGATTCGTCTTCAGGAGGTGATCTTCCGCGCTTTCTGTCCCGCCTACGCGGCGATCAGCCGCCACGGAGAGGACATCACCTTTTGGGCCTACGCGGTTCTCGGCGGGACGATGGTTTTCTCGCTGGTGTTGGCCATGCCGTTCTGCCGCTGGTTCTGCCCCTTGGCCGCGGTGATGAACCCCCTTTCGCGGTTCGGGCTGACGAGGGTGCGGCGCGATGCGGCGACTTGCATCGATTGCGGCAAATGTGCCCGAACGTGCCCTATGGTGATTCCAGTGGACAAGCTCCGGGAAGCCGGTGCCGCGAGATGCATCTCCTGCATGGAATGCGTCGAAGCCTGTCCCAAACGGAAGGAGGGGGCACTGACTTGGGGGCCGCCCGCGCGAGTCGGCGCGGCCTGGCCGGGAATGGCTCTGGTCGGTATTCTCATCGTCTGTCTCACCGGAACCGTGGTCGGCGCCATTTGGTTTCCGCTCCCTTCGTTCACGAAGACGCAGGGTACGGAGCCCGAAGACGTGGCCACCGTCGAGTTAATTGTCGAGAACTGCGAGTGCCGCGGAAACGCGAATCTTCTCTGGTATTTCCTCACGCGAGACGACGATTACGCGATTTCCGAGTATATTAAGCTCGAGGCCTGGCCGAGCCCGCGCCGCGCCAGAGTCCGCGTCACGTACGATCCGACCGGAACGACCGATGATGACGTCAAGATGGCCATCGTCGAGTCCTACCTCGAACTGGAAGACCTGTATATGAGGAATTCTCCGTTTGAGATCGAGGGATTCAATCCGATTTCGGCCTACGTTCCCCACGCGCCCATGCCGGAGTTCGATTTCTAGCCGAAAACGCGTCGCGTCGGAAGTGGGGACACGGATAATTCGCCAGGCGGTTCCACCGCCGAGGGACACGGCGTTTCTTCTTCCTCTAATGATGATACCAAAGTAGCATGATCGCGAGTTCCACGATATTATCGCTGCGGAACGTCACTCTCCGCTTCGGAGACAAGACGATCCTCAATGACCTTTCCGTCGATTTTTGGGACGGGCACATCCATGCCGTCATCGGCCCCAACGGAGCCGGAAAGTCGACGATGGCCGGCGCGATCATGGGCCTCGCCGGCTACACGGACATCGAGGGGGATATCCGCTTCCTGGGTGAATCGCTTGCCGGCATGTCGATCGACGAACGGGCCCGGCGCGGCATCTCGCTTGCATGGCAGGAGCCGGCCCGTTTTGAAGGAATTTCGGTCCGCGCATTCATCGGCGCTGCCGCTCGCGACGACAGTGAAGCGAGAGCACGCGAAGTGCTCGACCAGGTCGGCCTCGCGCCGGAGTCGTACCTCGACCGTCGCGTCGATAAGACGCTCTCCGGCGGAGAGCGGAAGCGGATCGAACTGGCGACCATTCTCGCCATGCAGCCGAAAGTCGTGCTGATGGACGAACCGGACAGCGGGATCGACGTGGAGGCATTGCAGCGGATTTTCGCGGCGTTCCGGTTTCTCAAGGAGAACGGTACCACCGTCATCGCCATCACGCACAGTCTTGCCGTTCTCCGGCAGACCGAACACGCGTTCCTGCTGTGTTGCGGGCGGTTGGTCAGTCAGGGATCCGTCGAGAAGATCGCATCCTATTTCGAACGGCAGTGTTTTTCGTGCGGCGAACCGACCATCGAGAAGATTTCCGAGGAGGCTCTGCATGCCGGATAGTGATCTTCTGGAGGCCCTATACCGCTCCATCGACGTCAAACCGCACGATCTGTGGGGAAACCCCGGCGTCGCCCGGATCGAAATCCACGGCAATCGGGTCTTGGGTGTTCATCTTCTGCCCGGATTGGAGGTCGACGCCTCCGAGAAGGACGAGGGGATTGAAGCGGTAATCCGCGTGAAGCGGGGAACCGTCATCGAGCAGCCGGTCCAGGTCTGTTTCGGAATGGTGCCGGAGCGGGGCAGGCAACGGATTGACCTGAACATCGAGGTGGAGGAGGACGCATCCGCCGGCATCCTCGCCCATTGCACTTTTCCCAACGCCGTCGAGATACTTCACGAGATGGATGCGCAACTGACCATCGGGCCCGGCGCGAGATACGCGTACGTCGAACGCCACGTCCATGGTCCCGATGGGGGCGTCGTCGTGATTCCCAAGAGTCGTATCCGTGTCCTAGAGGGGGGGACTTACAGCACCGACTTCGAAATCATCCGCGGACGTGCCGGAAAAATCGACATCGACGTCCACGTGACCGCCGAGCGACATGCCGTCGCCGAGGTCTCCGCGAGAGTGTTCGGTTCGAAGGACGACCGGATTGCCATTCATGAGGCGATCGATTTGGTCGGAGAGCACGCGCGAGGAGTTCTGACGTCGAACATCGCCTTGCGAGACGATGCCCGCGCGGAGATCCACAACTCGCTCGTTGCGACCGCCCCGTATGCGCGCGGCCACGTCGACTGCAAGGAGATCGTCCAGGATCGGGCCGTAGCGAAGGCGGTTCCGATTGTCGAGGTGAAGGACCCCAGGGCCCATGTCACGCACGAGGCGGCTATCGGAAGTGTCGACTCCAAACAGCTCGAAACGCTCATGAGCCGCGGGCTCACCGAGGACGAAGCGGTGGACTTGATTATCCAGGGCCTGTTGCACCGATAGACGCCTCGGGATGTGGCGCGTTGGCGGCCTTCTTCCATCCTGAGAATGCCGGTTTCGGTGATTTCGTTCCCTTGAAAGAGGATTGGATTGGTCAAGAATCCCCCGATTCGGGGAAAAAGGGGGGAGTTGGAGAAGGAAGACTGGGAGGGAGAACTCCGACTCGGACCATGCAATCGCTTGGCCAAGTCAACGACGGCCGAGGAAGTAGGGCGAAAATGGGGTTCTTTAGAGTTATCTAAATACCCACTAAGGAGTTATATTCCTACCGGGGAATCACGTAATAATTCATTCGTTTTGCCGAATGAAACATTCTGCCGCTTACCGACGTCGGGAATGCTAGACTCATTGGGATGAAATGAATTTTCCATGGGGCGTTTGTGTCGGGGTGGACTTGTGTTACAATGGTCGGCTTGTACGCTGACGGAATCGCGGTTTTTCATGAGAAGGAGTTGACTCGGTGCACATTGAGATTTCCGCTCGCCATGGCCACCTGAGCGAGGAAAGTCAGGGAAAAATTAGAGAAAAAGTTGAAAAGTTGACCCGGTTTTTCGACCGGTTGACATCGATTGAAGTGACAATCGACCTTGAACACCGGGAGACTCCGAGCGTGGATCTGCGTGTTTCGGCGGAGCATAGGCACGATTTCGGCGCATCGACCGATGCAGGTGAACTGATGGCGGGCGTGGACGCGGTCGTTCAAAAAGTCGAACAACAATTGCGACGCTATAAGGAAAAGACGGTTGACCGGCACCGTAATAGCGGCCACAAACATGTGGAATCCGAAACGGCCGGAGTGAGTGAGATCGAGTCGGCCGACCGGATCGCCGATGCCGAAGAGGAACCGATTTCCGAGTAGAATTTGGTTAGAGATGAAGTTCACCAGAGCACAGAGAATAAGGAGAACAGACGCATGAAGTTCGCGGACTTCGTGAGTCGCGAAGCGATTCGCGCCGATTTGGTCGCGGAGGACAAGGAAGGCGTCATTCGCGAGATGGTCGAAGCCTTGCGTGATTCCGGGAAAATTTCCCCGGATCAGATGGAAGACGTGGTTCGCCAGGTCATGAAACGCGAGGAACTGGGAAGCACGGGAATCGGGCGCGGCGTCGCGGTCCCCCATACGAAGCACTCGAGCGTCGAAGAATTGGTCGGGACGGTCGCGGTCAGCAAGCAGGGGGTCAACTTTCAGAGCCTGGACGGCGAGAAGGTCTATCTGCTGTTCTTGCTGATCTCCCCGCTGGACCGGCCGGGTGACCACCTCCGGGCACTGGAAAACATTTCTCGCCAACTGCGAGACGACTCGTTCTGTCGTTTCCTGAAACAGTCGAAGACGCGCGAGGACGTCGAGGTGCTGCTCGAGGAGGCGGACAATAATCAGTTTGGCGGCTAGGGGACGCGAGGGTGGCGCACCATTTCGCCGGTTGGTCCTTCGCGCCGTGGTTCCGACAAGGGTCGCCTCGCGGATCGGGTCGATTCGGTATCGTCGGTAGGGTATCACCAGGGCGCGTCGCTTCGGTTTGACCGGCAAGGCAATTGGGCGTCTCGGGACGTTCGGCCCTGTTTGCGGTAGCGTCCTTCCCGCGTTTTCTCGGCGCCGGCGCTTCGTGCCGTGGCAATGGAATATGGAAGAAACGAAGGTCAGCAGGAAAGTGACGGTAGCGCTGCCGAACGGAGTTCATCTCCGCGTGGTATCGGCGATCGTGGAAACCCTGCGGGCGTACGATGCGGAAGTTGAGATTAGCGGTCACAGCCAGACGGCCGACGCGCGGCATGCGCTGCAACTGATGACCCTTTGCGCGGAATTTGGAACGGAACTAACACTCATCGCCAAGGGCGCCGATTCGGAAGCGGCGCTCGATGCGTTGGAAAGACTCCTTCAACCGGAAGTCCGGGAATCGAGCTAGGAGATCGTCGCGAAGCTCGCGGCGGGCCCAAGCTTGGTTCGAACGTACCCTTGGATCGGCATGCCGGTCTTTCGCGAGGCGTCGGGCGTCCCGGTTGGGAGAAAGCGGATATTTTGCTCAATGCAGAGACTCGAAGGCATCGCCGTTTCGCCGGGAATCGTCATCGGCGAGGCGCTCATCGTTGACAGCGAGGGTTTTCGCATCCCGCGGAAATTCGTCAAACGGGACGCCATGGAAAGTGAATTGGAGAGACTTGCCAATGCTTTCCAGGCGGCGGGCGACGAAATTGCGCAGAATCGCGACGCGGTGTCGCGCGAACTGGGCGAGCAGTACGGCGCCATTTTCGGTGCGCATCTCCAGATGCTTAACGACAGTCAACTCCGCGAGGAGGTCGAGACACTCGTCCGCGACAAGGAATGGACGCCGGAATACGCCGTTAGTACGGTCCTCCGCCGTTACGCGAAGGTGTTCCAAAGTCTCAAGAGCAGCCATTATCTGTCCGAGCGCGCCTCCGACATCTTCGATATCGAAAAACGGCTTCTAAGGCACCTCCTCGGGAGGCGGCGCGAGCGGATTTCCCATTTGAGTTCTCCCGTCCTGGTACTCGCGCATGACCTGACCCCGAGCGAGACGGCCAATTTGGACCGCAAGTTCGTGAGAGGTTTCGTAACGGAGATCGGCGGGTTGGGTAGCCATACCGCGATCGTCGCGGAAGCTTTGGAGATTCCGGCGGTCGTCGGAACCGGCTCTTTTCTGACGGAACTCTCCGGTGGCGATCAGGTGATCATCGACGGTGATAACGGCGTCGTGATTCTCCATCCCGATGAACAGACTCTGGACCATTACCGGCAGCAGGTCCAGCAACAGCGAACGTTCGTCGCGAGCCTTCGAAGTTTGCGAGACCTGCCGGCCGAAACGCGCGACGGCGCGCGGATCGAATTGGTCGGGAATATCGAGTTCCCTTACGAGGTCGATCACTGCCTCGAACGTGGAGCCGACGGGATCGGTCTCTACCGCACTGAATTCCTCTACCTGGGCACGAACGAAGATCCCGACGAGGAAACCCATTTCGAAGCGTACTCGCGCGTGATCCGTTCCATGCAGGGACGTCCCGTGACGATTCGGACATTCGATTTGGGGGCGGATAAGATGCCGCACGATTCCCACTCTCCCGAGAATGAACGGAATCCATTCCTGGGATTGCGGAGTATTCGGCTCGCCCTCCGCGATCTGCCGATGTTCCGCAAACAGCTCCGCGCCATTCTGCGAGCCAGCGTCTTCGGTGACGTGCGGATCATGTTTCCACTGATCTCGACTTTGCTCGAATTCCGCCAGGCGAAGATGGTCCTAGGAGACGTCATCGAGGACCTTACCGAACGCGGCATCGAATTCAACCGGAAGATTCCCGTCGGCATGATGGTGGAAGTGCCGGCTGCCGTCATGATGATCGACCATTTCGTCGAAGAGGTCGATTTCCTCAGTTTGGGGACGAATGATCTGATACAGTACACGCTGGCGGTCGACCGCAGCAACAAGGACGTCGTCACCCTCTATAATGCGTCCGATCCGGCGGTCATCAAACTCATCGACATGACGATTCGGGCGGCGAAACGGAAAGATGTCCCGGTGAGCCTTTGCGGCCAGATGAGCGGGAATCCGATTTATACGATGTTGTTGTTGGGGCTCGGGCTGCGGACGCTCAGCGTCTCGCCCAGCGTTCTGCCGGAGATCAAGCAGATCTGCCGTAGCGTGACGATCGAACAGTGCGAGAAGGTGGCGAGTAAGGTCGCCACCATGGAGACGGCCCGCGATATACGCGCCTACCTCCGAGAAGCCCTGAAAACCCAAGTCCCGAATCGGGACGCCGCCGGTGGTGGAGCCGGCTAGCGTGGAGGTCCGCGCCGGTTTTGTTAGTGATGAACCGGTATTTTTTCCGGCTCCGCGCAAAATGGGCTTTGATTCGGGCGTTCCTTCCCGATAGAATAAGCCCTATCACGTTTTGAAAGCGAACATTTACATGCCACCGACGTGGCGCCGTCCGAATAAGTGCTCGAAACGCGGCTGAGATCGCCAAGGCGCGGTCGAATACCGCTGGAGGGACACCGGAAGGGTGTTTTCGCCGGTTTTATCGGTTTTGGTTTACACAAGGTGTTCGCCGTCATCGGCGGCGGCGAACGGTTCGAACGAATGGTTCGACAGAGAGTACGCATTCGATTTCGCAAACAGGATGATTTACGGCTGATCGGCCACCGCGATCTTGCGCGGCTCGTGGAACGTTTGTTCCGCCGCGCGGGTCTTCGTCCGGCGATGAGCGAAGGATTTCATCCGAAACCACGCATCACCTTTCCCTCCGCGTTGGCCCTCGGATTCGTGGGGCTGGACGAGGTCCTGGAGGTTGAGGTCGGCGAGTTACATGATTCCGTCGACCTTCAAGCACGATTGGCGAAAAAGGCTCCGCGAGGGTTCGTTATCGTCTCGGTAACGCCGTTGCCCTTGGGGACCAAGAAGGGCAAAGTCAGGCAAATGCACTACGCGTTTCCCGTCCCGAAGGACCGACGCGAGCGGGTGAACCGCCAAATCGCGGAATTCCGTCGGGCCGATTCGTGGCCCATGCCGCGCGTCGTCCGGGAAGGCACGGTCGACCTGCGCGAATCGCTGACGAAGGTGAACCTGCGGGGGGACGTGCTGGACATGGCGTTTCGGCCGCTTTCCGGGGCCAGCGCTGGTCCTCGCGAGGCGCTGTCCGCTTTCGGTTTGCTCGATTTGGAGGAAGAGGGGAGTTCCGTTACCCGGACGGCCGTGGAACTGGACTCATGATACCCCGCTCACCCACTTCTCTGCAACTCCGAAGCGCACTTCGCCGATTCCTGAAGTCGCGGTCCGCGCCATGGAGGCCCGATGCTAGAGCCGATATCCGGCTCCTTGCCGCCCCATCCCTTGCGAAAAGTTCTCCCAACGAGAACGCACGATTGTCGGCTCGCCGATCTCGCCGAGTGAGAAAGCTACGACATGAAGCAGGAAATGCTCATCAACGTGTCGCAACCGGAAGAGTGCCGGATCGCGATCATCGAGGACGGTGTCCTCGAAGAACTCTATGTGGAACGGATGACTCACGACAGCTATGTCGGCAATATCTATAAGGGAGTCGTCACCAATCTGGAGCCCAGTATCCAAGCGGCCTTTGTAGACTTCGGTGTCGGACGCAATGGATTCTTGCACATCAGCGACATCGAACCGCAATACTTCCGCCAAGGTGGTTATGATCCGCGCAAAGCCATCACCGACGACGGACCCTACGGCGACATCGAGACCAATAACGGCCGGCGCGGGGGTGGTCGAAGCGGGAACCGGGGAAACCGACGTTCCCGGCCGAGCCTGCGCCCGCGGGTGAAGCCGCCGATCCAGGAGATTCTTCAACGGGGCGACGAAGTCCTCGTCCAGGTGACGAAAGAAGGACTCGGTTCCAAAGGGCCCACTTTATCCACTTACATCAGCATCCCGGGCCGGTATCTGGTGCTGATGCCGGCCCTCGGTCGGGTGGGAGTTTCTCGGAAAATCGAGGACGAACAGGTCCGCCTGCGGCTCCGCCAAGTAATGAACGAATTGAATCCGCCGGCAGGGGTCGGGTTTATCGTACGCACGGCGGGCTCCGACCGGACGAGGAAGGAACTGTCTCGCGATCTCGCCTATTTGCTCCGCCTATGGAAGGTCATCGTCCGCCGGCTCAAGAAGGTGCCCGGCCCGTGCGACATCTACGAAGAAAGCGACATGATAATCCGAACGATCCGGGACATCTTCACCGGAGACGTCGATAGCATCATGATTGATGAGCCCTCGGCGTTCGAACGCGCCAAGGAGTTCCTGCAGCAGGTAATGCCCCGACATGTCAATCGCCTGCAGCTTTACGATGGTCGCGAGCCATTGTTTCACAAGTACAAGCTCGACGAGGAGATCGCAAAGATATACCGTCGCCAGGTGCCCCTTCCTCAAGGGGGATCGATTGTCATCGATCAGACGGAGGCTCTAGTGGCCATCGATGTCAACAGTGGTAGTTTCCGCGCGGACGATTCCGCGGAAGAGACGGCATATCAAATCAACCTGTTGGCCGCCAAAGAAATATCGCGACAACTCCGACTCCGCGACCTGGGGGGTGTGATCGTCAACGATTTCATCGATATGCGACAAGAACGGCACCGTAGGGGCGTGGAGCGAGCCTTGCGCGACGCGGTGCGCCGAGATCGTGCCAGGACGAAGATTCTCAGAACCAGCCCCTTCGGGCTGATTGAGATGACCCGCCAAAGGATCCGTCCGAGCTTGAAGCGAAGCGTTTACACCGACTGTCCCTGCTGTAACGGAGCCGGCGTGGTAAAGACTTCGGAGAGCATGGCGCTGGAGGTTATCCGATTCCTCATGTTGGCGGCGCACAACACCGACATTGCCCACGTAAGCGTCACCGTGACCGACGAAGTCGCGGCATACCTGAGCAACAAGAAGCGGAGGACCCTCGCGAAGCTGGAGGATGAGGGGGAAATGACGATTCAGGTATTTGGTGCGAAGAATGTTTCGCCGGAGCACTTAATCTTCGAATGCCGTGACGTCGAAGGAAACGAAATCGAGTTTTCGATCGAATAAAGACGCGCCGCCCCCCACAAAGAGGTGCTTGTGTCGTCTTTCCTCGCGTTAAGACCCTTGTCCAGATTTCGCCTTTTGGCTAAAATGGCGGGTTCGATTTGAGCGCCTCTCGGCGTCCGCTGGATTATAAACCCGGTTCTTCCGAAGACGGATTGCATTTGAAATCGGAAGTGTTCAGAATTAACTTTTAGGAATTGAAATACATGTACGCGATCATTGAAGAAAGTGGGCGACAGGTGAAAGTCCAGGAAGGCCAGGAGCTTCGCGTGGACTTTCTGGCCGACGCGGCCCAGGGGGACGAAATCGTCTTCGACAAGGTCCTTGCCGTTCGTGGCGAGGACGGGTTCCACGTGGGTCAGCCGATCTTGGAGGCGGCCCGCGTGACCGGTGAAGTCCTTGGAACCGAGCAGGGGAATAAACTGGTCATCCAGAAGTTCCGTCGTCGGAAGAATTCGCGGCGCCGCACGGGACATCGTCAGACCTACACGAGGGTGAAAATCAACAAGATTGACGTCCAATAATCATCTTGGATCCCCAACCGAGCCGCCGGATCGAATCCCGCCGGATTTCCGCGGCGCTTTCCAGAAGCGGTTTTCGGTGATCCCATCATCATTCCAGGAGGTTCGCAATGCTCTCGCGCTATTTGAGGCCCTTATCGTGCATCGGGTTGGTCGTCCTGCTGGCCGGCTGTTGGGGTGGACCGAGTCGCGTTCATCCGCCGGGCATCGACGCTGGCGCCGCCGGTGTCGCCGCGATTGAGGAGTACGATACGGACGGGGACGGCGCGATCTCGGCCGAGGAGGCAAAAGGGTCCATTAGACAGGCATTCAGGAAGCTCGACGGCGCCGTCGAGGGCACCACCCCCGACGGAAAGGTGACGGCCGAGGAAATCACCGCGCGGATCAACAAATGGAAGGAATCGCGAGTCGGCCGCATGTCGATGCAATGTACCGTCCGTTTCCGCGGCAGTCCCCTGGCCGACGCGACCGTCCGGTTCGTGCCCGAGAAGTTTCTCGGCGACGAGATTCAGGCGGCCGTGGGAACGACCGACCGGAACGGGACCGCCGTCTTGAGCGTGCCGGAGGCGATGCCGCCGGGAGTTGCCCCCGGGCTGTATAAGGTCGAGATTTCCAAGCAGATGAACGGCCAAGAGATGATCCCCGCCCAATACAACACGCAGACCATTCTCGGCCAAGAGGTGGCCAGCGACGCGATCGGGATGGAGGCGGGAATCGTCTTTAATCTGCAGTAGATTGGGATGCGCAATCTCGACGCGCTTTTTGCCGCGCTGACGCAGAGCACGTTCCGGTCGAGGTTTCGGTTGGGGGCGAAGGAACGTGCTTACCTAACAACCAAAACGACGGCGGTCATCCTGGAACATGGCCGCCGATTCGTTTTGGAGCGTCTGGCGCCG
>CAZFQG010000041.1:0-35741 GCA_964520785.1 uncultured Planctomycetaceae bacterium
CGGCGTTGTTTGTTCATTCGTTGTTTTGAGGAGACTGAGTTCGAGTTCAAGTAGCGGTCTTTCTCCGGAGGTCCTTTCCGTCATGCATACACTATTAGAACGTTTCTATCCCGAAACCCGCTTCGCCGGATTCACGCACATCGATGGTACGATCGCCTTCTACACGCGCGTGAACGCCCTTCTGAAGCGGACCGATGTCGTTCTGGATATCGGGCAAGGCAGGCTTGCCGGGGACCCCACCCGTCCTCCGCACGATTTCCGCCTCTTCAAAAGCAGCCATTTTGAACCGCTTTTGATCCGCACCGGCGAGGAAACGCCACCATGCTGTTCACAAACTGGTTATTCCGCCTGATCCGCGACGTGCTGCACAACAGCGTCGCCAACCGAGCATACGCATTCGGGTTTTCGGTGTTTGCGCTATTATTTTTCGGGTTGTTGATATTCGGCGCGCAGGTATATCGGCGCCGTTTATTTATACGTTGTTTTGAGGGGAAGGTCGCAGACCGCACGCACAGGCCAGACCTTGGGCGTTTGCGAGGAGGAGTCTCATCGATATCCGCGAGCCATACGGAGGAGTTCAATGACCATCCTTAATACAATGCGAAGCATAATGAGCCATCCTTTGAACGAGGGTCGAAAAGCGAGCGCATTCCTCAACTACGTGAGATGGCAGCTCGGCAGCCGGCTGCTGCCTGGTGAAATCGCCTTCCCATGGGTGAATGATTCGACACTTCTGGTTCAGCCAGGCGAACATGCAGCAACCGGCAACATCTACTGCGGCCTCCTCGAGTTTCGCGAGATGGCATATGTCCTGCATGCAACAACACGTGAAGATATATTCGTCGACATTGGCGCAAACGTGGGGACTTACACAATACTCGCCTGCGCAGTTCAAGGTGCAAAGGGTTGCGCATTTGAGCCAATTCCTCGGACGTTTCGACAACTCGAACGCAACATCATGTTCAACGGTCTCAACGCAATGGTATCCTGTCACAATGTTGGTATTGGCGAATGCGACACGGTGCTTCGATTCACCACTGATGAAAAGAGTATGAATCATGTAAGACTGGAGTCGGACCCGGAACGCGAGACTGTTGAAGTGCCGGTGCGAACGCTCAAGTCGCAGATGGAAGGGATCGCTCCAACTTTTATCAAGATTGATGTTGAAGGCTACGAATTGCCCGTTCTGCGCGGCGCGGCTGAACTCCTACGGATGCCTTGCCTCCACTCTATTCTCATCGAAGTCAACGGAAACGGGAAACGCTATGGGCACGACGACTTCGAGGTAATACAAGCGATTGAAGAGTTTGGCTTTCGAGCCTACAGCTACGATCCGTTTACCCGCGAGTTAACCGAGGCGCCGGATAGGGTCATGGCATCAAGGAATGCCATATTCATTCGTGATTACGACTTTATCGCGAAGCGTGTGAAGAGCGCGGCACCGGTTGCAGTACACGGTGCCGTGATTTGATCATTGAATTGGAGAGTACTGATGTTCCGCGGAGGCGAAGGCGCCATCTCGTTTGTTTGTATTTCGTATCCCCATTTCAGCGTCGCCAATTGACCGGTCAGTTGGGGGAAGGCGATTATTTGAAGTATGTGGCCTACCACGGTAACATATGTGTGCCTGACTCTCGGGGCACTGGCTTTGGCATCTGTCGGAAGACGGTGGTATATTGCGGGAACCAGTGCGCTGGTTGAGTTGCCGTCCATCTTCATTGTCTGCATGTGGTTCGGTTTTCACCTTTCTCCGCTTCTATTCATCTTGTCCGGTGAATGGGACTCTTTCCTGCTGGTTGAGGAATACCTTGACCGCGCGCTTGTCTACACTACGGGCGCCATGCTGGTGTTTCCGTGCGGATACTATTGGCATGCCAAGAGACGGCCCCTCGAACCGTTGAATACTCAGAACCCAAATTCGGTTAGTCATGATATTACGCTTCGGCTCGTTGTTATATTCTCGGTTGCCTATCTTGTTCTAGTGGGCCTCAGAACAGAGGGACTGGGCAATTTGTGGAATGACACTCGCTATCGCGCCGATTTGCGAGATATCGGTGGAATTACACATGTGGGCGACGTACTGATCGGTCCGGTAGGCATCGTTTTGACGGTCTTCAGCGCGTACGGTCTGTTGACCGTGTCACGAAGCCGACACGTCCTGCTACACTCAGCGATCTGCGCCGTCGGGCTGATCACCGGGTCACTGGACTCACTCTATGATTTCAGTCGTGAGGCTGGGTTGGGTATTTTTGTTTTGGCGGTACTATCAGTCAAACTGCAAACGCGACGCTGCCATGCAACTGTCCCCGTATATCTTATGTTCGTCCTCTTACTGATGACGGTGTCGATGAATGAGCGAGGCCGCAATCCTTGTGGAGTTCGAAATTTTTTCATAGCTACAGGGAGAGTAGTAGCCGAGTCACTTGTTCCATCGAGAGAGAAGACATTCGCGATTGCTCTCTACAACCCGATTGATTTTATGGCTCCGTGGACAACGCGTGCGTATTATGGGAGCGGGCACGACGGAGAGGACTGGCTCTCCCGGTGTGCGACTTATGCGATCTGGACTAGTCCGATCCCAAGTCCGATATTGCCGGTAGAATGTCCGGTCGTCTCCCTGACACGGATACTCGGAACTGAGGACATCTGTGGCATCAACACCCCGGCCACGGCTGAATCCTACACACTTCTCGGCCGTTTTGGCTTCTTTCTTTGGGCGTTTCTCGGAATCGCCTATCGTGACATAGAACATCGCGCATCCGGTCTTCCGGGGATCGTTAGAGTTGCTATCTTTCTGTTTCTGTGCGCCTCATTTCCTCTCGCGATGCACAACGGCCTACGGGCGGGATTGCGGCCTGTTTGGTACTGTGTCTTCACCATTCTCGTCCTTTCCGTAATCCGATGGGGTTCATCAAGGAACATCCATCCTTCGAAACCGCGTTATGTTCGGAGAGGCGAGAGACAGTTCCTAATGGGTCTACAGAACGTTGAGGCAAAGATGTGAAGGTGGAACGAGCGAATTCATCATTTGCCTGGCGCGTACTCTCGAACTTCTGTGCTCTATCCAGCCTACAGATGGCGAATATGCTATTGCCGCTCGTCAGCCTGCCGTACCTGATGCGAGTCCTGGGCCCCGAGAAGATAGGCGTACTTGCGATTGCAGAAGGGTTTACGCAGTGTTTTGTCGTTCTGGCCAACTGGGGTTTTGGCCTATCCGCATCACGGGAGGTGTCATTACTGCGCGATCGTCCACAAGAACTCGCCCGATGCTACTCGGCGGTAGTCTCAGCACGATTGACGTTGTCTCTTTTAGGCTTACTTGTTTTCGTTGGGGTCATCTTTACCGTTCCGATGTTCCGTACCGAACGTTTTGTATTCCTCCTCAGTTACGGCAAGGTCATTCCATGTATCCTCTTTCCGATCTGGTTCTTTCAAGGCTTGGAGCGGATGCATTTTATTGCCGTCCTGAACCTCCTGGGAAGGATATCTTCAACCGCATTCATCTTCCTGCTAATTGCGAACGAACACGACTACGTCATCGTGCCGGTCATCACGATGATAGAAGCGATATTCGTCGGAGTGGCAGCCCAATCGATCGTCTTCGCGGGCTTCCGACTTCCATTCACGTTGGTTGGTCCAAGATTGGTGTTCGGCCAATTGCGCGAGGCTGCCTCCTTCTTCGTTGTCTCGTGCTCAATAGTGTTATACACCACGACAAATCCCTTTCTGTTGGGTCTGTTCGTTGCACCTGCCCAAGTCGGATACTTCAAGGCCGCGTATCAAATCGCTCGAGCCTCCTTTAATCTTCTTCACTGTTTGTGCTTCAGCCTCTATCCTGCGATGTGTAAGATCGCCTCCGAGTCAGCATCCCGTGCTTGGCAGGTCTTGAAGAGGACGCTATTTCTGGCTATGATCCCTACTGCGATTGGATCGCTTATCCCGACAGTATGTGCAGCGCAAATATCTCGACTCGCCTTCGGCCCCGGATTCGACGAAACCATCCCGCTCCTTCATGTCCTTGGCATTCTTCCGTTCATCGGTCTGTTCACGAATACGTTTGGCATTCAAGGCTTGCTGGCCTTCGGTCATCAGAATGCCTTCTCAAGATTGATGGTTTTTGTCACCTGCATTCATCTCATCATAGCTTCTCTTCTGTGCATGAGATTCGGCGCTTTCGGAATGGCGGTAAGTGTGATTATTACCGAAACGTTGATTGCATTCGGTTCCTTCCGACTGCTGCGGAACACGCTCCGACAAACTGGAGTGTTTTCTGATTCATGCTGTGAGTCCACTCCGAGAGTTGCTGCTCACGTGCCGCCACGCTATTCGAGCCACTCGCAACTGTGTACTAGAGGTGCTTCTCCACGGTGAACCGCAGCTCTGCCACACATGAAATCCTTAAGTGTCGAGGACATTCTCAATGAAAAGGAAAATCGCCATTGTCCAGCCATACATACCAAGATATCGAATGCCTCTGTTCGAACAACTTGGACAAGATGGCGAGTGGACCATCCATGTGATCGCCGATATTGAAGCTCCGAATCAGCTTAACCAATATCGCGAGTTCGTTTCGCCCAATGCTCAATTCAAGGTGACACATGTTCCCGTGACACATGTCGGCCCCTTTACCTTACGCCCCGGTCTGGAGCGTGCCATCGAGCAACTTGATCCAGATGCAACCATATTTACGTGCAACCCTCGAGACATCGGGCAATACCGGCTCATGCGGAAGCATCGACAAAAGAAGCGCCTTCTCGGGCTATGGGGCATGTTCTATCGAATTGGCAAGCGCAGAGCGTGGTCGGAATATGTCATGCGGGAAATGGGGCACATGGCGTCGCGCGTATTCTGCTACGGCGAGCGCGACACCAAGGAGATGATCACTCGAGGTATCGATAGAGAGAAGTTGGTCACGCTCCACAACGCGATCGATCATAGTGAGGCGATTGCCGCCAGAGAATGTCTGTCGGCCGATGAAATCGACGGTTTTCGGCGCCGGAACGCGATTGAAGGAAAACGTGTTCTTCTTCAGGTGGTTCGGATTTATCCAATCAAGAGAACCGATCTGCTGTTGCGCATGTTCGCACGGTTGGTGCAAAGTCGCGATGATGTCGAGCTTGTCCTCATCGGCGGCGGCCCGGACGAGCAAGCAATGAAGAGACTCGCCCGCGAACTGAGTGTTTCGGACAACGTGCGATTTCTGGGGCCCATCTATGATGAAACAGAGCTAAGCCTGTGGTTCTCGTCAGCCGATCTTTTCGTGATTGCGACCTGCGCAGGCTTCAGCTTACACCATGCGATGTGCCATGGGTTGCCGGCCGTGACAGACGATAGCGTCCGAACTCAGACCAGCGAGTCGGAAGCACTCGTCGACGAGGTGACTGGACTCAGATATCGTGCTGGAGACGTTGATGACTTCTCAAGAAAAGTATGCCGAATCCTCGACGATTCCGAATTCGCTTCCACACTCTCAAGGAATGCGATCGAGCGAATCACACGTCACTACACGCTTGACTCGATGGCCGAGCGTTTTCGGGCCGGTATTCACGAGATACTGAAGGCCGCTTAGCAGTCAGAGCTGAGCTGGAAGCATCGCCGACCGGTAAGACTCATAGAGGATGTGAATAGCAGAAAGGAATCAGAAATGGCCAGTGCAGGAGTTCACCAGCGCATGTCTGCCTCTTCGGGCAACCCGCATTCCCCGTCTCTATGTAGTGCATACGATGCAGTTTACTCGCGGGATACTCCGGACGACCCCTTAGACTGTCGAAGATGGCCACGAAATCGGAACGAAGCCCTGCTCTTCGATATAGCGAGCGAAATTCGACATGTCCTTGAGATTGGGTGTGGCTCCGGGAGCGTGCTGAATCTTCTTTCCAGGCGGTCCCAGATGGTCACTGGGTTGGAACTGTCCGAGGTGCGTGCGCGGCAGGCGCGCAAACGGTTGGCTGCTTCGCGGAATGCCGAAGTACTGGTGGGGAGCATCGAATCCGGGATCGATCGAACCGACGGGTATTATGATCTCATTCTGTGGGCCGATGTCATCGAACACGTGGTCAATCTCTTCGAGGCGATGGCCGAGGTTTCTCGCCTTCTGGCTCCTAACGGCGTTCTCGTGACCATTACCCCGAATATCGCATATCTACCCCGAAGGATTCAGTTGCTTCTTGGCAGATTCCCCGCAACGGGCTCTTCGAATGAGGGACTCGGGGTTCGCCCCGGTGAACTCTTCGATGCCGGCCACATGCACTACTTCACCTTTGGCGCCTTGAAAAATCTCTACCGACAGTTCCATCTGACACCGACCCGCGAGATCGGCTTTGGCAATCGCCTCAGCCGCGTCCGGAACTTCTGGCCATCGGTCTTGTCCGGCTCCGTCTACCTTGCCGGCGTCAAGCAAGAGTCCAAGATACCTGATTCGGTTATGCCATGAGAATCCTACACGTCACCCTCGGTCTCGAGACCTCCGGCGGCGGCGGAAACCGCGCGCCCGCGGAACTCTGCCAGAGTCTTGGGGCGATTGGCGTCGATGTCGATCTCTTCACACTCGATCACGGCGATCCCGACTGCTTCCAACCCCGGGAGACTCGTGTGACTCATTTCGCCCCGGATAGTGTCTTGTCGCTCCTGGAATATTCTGCGGAAATGGCTGAGGCCCTTTGTCGGACAATACCGGAAACCGACCTTGTCCACGTCCACTGCATGTGGCGGTGGCCCAATATCGCCGCGGCACGAATCTCGCGACGGCTCGGAGTCCCCTACGTCGTTCAACCGCATGGGAGTCTCGACCCTTGGAGATTGAAACAGAAACGACTGCGAAAATGGCTCTGGGGAAAACTGTTTGAGCGGGAGGCACTCAAAGATGCGGCGTTCATTCACGTCGAATCCGAATATGACAGAAAGGGTGTGGAACGCTACCTTCCCGATGCGAAGACGGTCGTTAGCCCGTGTGGAGCCTTCAGAGAAAGCTTCGATTCAACTCCGCCAGACGACTACCTGGCCGCCAAATGGCCCCAACTCGCGGGCAAGAAGTGCGTGCTGTTCCTTTCGCGGATTGACGTAATGAAAGGGCTCGACCTCTTGCTCGAGGCATTCGTCCCCATCGCCGCCGCCCGGGAGGACGTGGCGATTCTCGTCATCGGAAACGACCATGCCGGACTCGTACCCAGGCTTAAGTCTTTCTGCGAGCGCAACGGCATCGCCGACCGCGTCGTTTGGGCGGGGCCGATTTGGGGCGATGAACGTTTCTGGGCGATGAAACAGTGCGACGTCTACGTCCATCCGAGCAAGTCGGACAATTTTGGCATCTCCGTACTGGAAGCCATGTTCTGCGGTGCCCCCATCCTCACCACCACTGGCACTCCCTGGCAGGAGTTGGCCGACAACAAGGCTGGAATGGTGGTCGAGCCGTCCGGGGACGCAATCCGGCGTGGACTCGAAGGCATGTTGAGCTTCTCCGAAGCCGAGCGAGCCGACCTCGGAAGCAATGCCCGCACGCTAGCGTTGCAGAAATACGAATGGGAACCGATCGCGCGGGAGCTTGTAAAGCATTACGAGAGGGCGATATCCGAAAACCGGCGGCGCCGCGCCGCATAAGAGGAACCGGTCATGACCAAGTCGTTCTACAACGAGTACTGGCAAGACGAAACGGCCATTCCCGATTTCGATCCCACGACGCTCGAACGCAAGCGACGACTTGCGGCGGCCGTGCAGGGAATGACCGCCGGCAGGGCGCTGGACCTCGGCTGCGGACGTGGGCAATTCACGGAGTTCCTCAGATCCCTCGGATGGGACGCTTGTGGCGTCGACATTTCTGAAAACGCGATCGACAAGGCGCGCGAAGCGTATCCCGATCGGAGTTTCCAGCCGCTTGGGCCGGACGGCGCGATTCCGTTTGAAGATTCGCACTTCGACGTCATCTGGTCGACCGAAGTCATTGAGCACGTCTTCGACGTTGGCGCGCATTTGAAGGAGATCCACCGCGTGCTTCGAGGCGGCGGAGTATATATTCTCACCACCCCCTATCACGGCGTACTCAAGAACGTCCTCCTCGCGCTGACGAAATTCGATTCCCATTTTGACCCGACGGGCCCGCACATCCGGTTCTTCGACAAACGCGGATTGAATCGCTGTCTCCTTGAGGCCGGGTTTCTCCCCAGATCTTTGGGGGGAATCGGCCGCCTCCCCTGGCTGTGGCGGACCTGGTTCGTTGTGGCCGAGAAGCCAAATCAGACCGGGTAGTATCAGAAGCAGATATCAAACCGTTGTTGTCGTCATGGATCTTTCCGTCCTAATTCTGACAAAAAACGAAGAGGTGAACCTGCCCGGATGTCTGGAATCCGTGTCGTGGTCCGACGACGTGGTCGTGTTCGATTCGTTCAGTACGGACGGCACGCGGGACGTTGCCCTGGCGCGCGGTGCGAGGTTTCTTGAAAGGGAATTCGACGACTATGCATCGCAGAGGAACGCCGCCCTCGGCGAGGTGGAGTACAAGTATCCCTGGATTCTCATGATTGACGCGGACGAACGGGTGACGCCGGAACTGGCCGAGGAAATCAAAACGGTCATCGAAAACGCATCCGAGAACGACGCGCTGTTTCGGGTCCGGCGAAAGGACTATTTCCTGGGCCGATGGCTGCGCCGCAGCAGCGGTTATCCCACGTGGTTCGGAAGACTCGTTCGTGCGGGGCGCGTTCGCGTGACCCGCAAGATCAACGAAGAGTATCATGCTGACGGTAACGTCGGATTTCTGAACGAGCACCTGATTCACTATCCCTTCAACAAGGGATTTTCGGACTGGTTTGAACGACACAATCGGTATTCTTCGATGGAAGCTGATCTTCTCGCGGATGAAGCCTCCGAACCGCTCCGGACTGGGCGTCTGTTTTCTGGCGACCCGACAGACCGCCGAAGGTTTCTGAAACGGCTTGCCTACCGCCTTCCCTGCCGCCCGACGCTAGTGTTCGTCTATCTCTATTTCATTCGATTCGGCTTCCTGGACGGGTATGCCGGTTTGACGTATTGTTGTCTGCGGCGGATGTATGAACGCATGCTGGATCTGAAGGTTCAGGAGACGAAACGTCGCAAGAAGGGCCTACCCCTCTGAAAACACCGTCCGACGTGGACCGTCAGAACCGCCGACACCCCTTGCAGCACCCCCCATGCCCACCCTCCTCACCGGCGCTGCCGGACTCATCGGCCACTCCGTCGCCAAGCACCTCCTCCACGCCGGCCATCGCGTCGTCGCCGTCGATGATCTCAACGATGCGTATGACCCGCGGCTGAAGCAGTGGCGGATCGCGGATATTGAGCGGACCCTCTCCGGTTCCGACGCGGAGAATGGCTTCCGCCTCTTCCGTGCCGACATCGCCGATAAACACATCGTCGAAAACGGCTTTGCTGAGTGGCAGGCCGCCTTCGGGCCATTTGACGCCGTCATCAACCTCGCGGCCAGGGCGGGGATTCGCGCGTCAGTCGCCGACCCCTGGGTCTACTACCAAACCAATGTCGTGGGGACCCTCAATCTCCTTGAATGCTGCCGGCGGTTCGACGTCCCGAAGTTCGTGCTGGCGTCGTCGTCGAGTCTTTACGGGGCGGATAATCCCCTTCCCTATCGCGAAGATGCCAACACCGACCGCCCGCTCTCCCCTTACGCCGCCTCCAAGAAGGCCGCTGAGACGCTGGCCTATTCGTATCATCATCTGCACGGGATTGATGTCTCGGTCCTCCGCTACTTCACCGTCTACGGCCCGGCGGGGCGGCCGGATATGGCCGTGTTTCGGTTTGTGCGGCGGATTGCGGAGGGGGAGCCGATTGTCGTGTTTGGGGACGGGTCGCAGAGTCGGGATTTCACGTATGTGGACGACATCGCCAAGGGGACCGTGGCGGCGATGAAACCGTTGGGGTTCGAGACGTTTAACCTCGGTGGGGACCATCCGATTGCCCTGTCGGAGTTGATCGAACGGATCGGGAAGCTCGTGGGACGCAAGCCGGTTTTGGAGTATCGGCCAGCGCACCCGGCGGATGCGACGGCGACGTGGGCGGATATTTCGAAGGCGAAAAAAGTGTTGGGGTGGCGGCCGGAGGTTTCGCTGGAGGAAGGGCTGCGGCGGGCGGTTGAGTGGTATCGGGAGAACCGAGAGTTGGCACGAACCATCCCATTGGGGGATCGGTAAGAGGGCGGAGTCTTGACAAGGCTTGGTGCGGACTGCAAGGTAAATGGTATGAGGAAGTTGGGCTTCGCGTCCCCTTTCTCGGCGGCCCGAATCCCGGAATGTCCCCCCCGAACATGACCCGCCTCGGCGGAACGCGTCCCCTTTGTCCCCGGCAAGGAGCAACTCATGAGTGTCAGAATCCGTTTCACAAGGCTGCTGTTGGGAGTTTCGTGGAGCCTTTCGTGCCTCCTCGCGGCGGTCGGGGTCTTGGCGCAAGAGTTTACCGGGAGTGAACCGGTCGTATTCAATCCGGATACGAGTTGGTGTTGGTTCCAAGACAACCGCGCGATTTTGGACGACGACCGACTGCTGCTCTCCGGCGTGAGTTCTCGGGGGGACGTCACGGTGGCGGTGTACGATTCGCGGACCGGCGAATCCGCGGTCCACGTGCTGCACTCGCGGCTCGAGGCGGACGACCACAACGCGGCGGCGCTGCTGATCCTTCCGGACGGACGGTATCTGGTGGTCTACACGAAACACGGCAGCGACAGCTTCACGCGTTGGCGAATTTCGAAGCATCCCGGTGACGCGTCGCGGTGGGAACCGGAGCGCCGGTTCGACAACCAGGCGGGCGCAACCTACTCGAACGTCTATCGGATGGCGTCGGAAGGGGAGAACGGCCGCATCTACAATTTCACCCGGACCCTCGATCGGGACCCCAATTTTCTCGTCTCGGACGATCACGGCGCGAGTTGGAGGTACGGCGGGCGTCTGCTCGATTCGGGAGACCGTCTCGCGCGGCCTTACGTCCGCTACGCCGGCAACGGCGTCGATACGATCCACTTCATTACGACCGAGGACCATCCCAACCGGTTCAACACAGGCATTTATCACGGCATGATCCGCGGCAAGAAGGCCTACCGAAGCGACGGAACCGCCGTGAACGAGGACATCTTCCGTGTCGGCGCCCCGCGGCCGTCGGCCTTCACCCGGGTCTTCGAGGGTGATCCGGAGAACGTCGCGTGGACGAGCGATATCGAGTTGGACCGCGAGGGACGACCGTACGTGGTCTTTTCCGTGATGAAGGACGCCCTGCCTCGGGAGTCCGGCAAGCGCGGTTTCGACCACCGATACCACTACGCCAAATGGGATGGAACTTGTTGGCGCGAGCGCGAAATCGCCCGCGCCGGTTCGCGGTTGTATCCAAGAGAGCCGGAATACACGGGGCTCATCGCCTTGCACCCTCGCCGCCCGGAGCTCGTTTTCCTCTCGGCGGACGTCCACCCGGCCTCCGGCGAGCCCCTCCTCGTTGACGGCAAGCGGCGATACGAGATTTTCCAAGGCGCGACGCCGGACGGCGGCGAAACCTGGAGCTGGACGGCCGTCACCACCGACTCGGCCCAAGATAACCTTCGTCCCATCGTCGTCGCTCAGAAAGATATCTGGGTCCTGGCCTGGCTTCGCGGCGAATACCGGACCTACACCGATTATAGCCAGGAGGCGGTGGGATTCGTCTTTCGAGAAGTCCGTTGAAGAACGTGGGCGCAGAGATTCCCGATCTCCGGGACCCCCCGATGGAGTGGGTTAGTCGGAGGTGCCGGGCCGCGTTATACCCCTCCAAGGTGGTGCGATCTTGAGACGGGTCGGCGGTCCTCGTAAAATGGGGTTTTGACGTCCAAGCACGATATCCAAGAGGAATGCGAGCCAGTAGGATCAAGGACGAAAGCCGCTTTGGGCGCGTCCTGGAAACGGCCCGGCCGGAGGGCAGGCGGCTTTTACGAGGAGCGCGATTTGATCACGAAAATGACCGGCCGGTTGGCCGCTTTGCACGACGATTTTTTGATTCTGGCGGTGGGCGCCTTCGACTATGAGGTACTCATTCCGGAATTCACGCGGCGGCAGTTGCAGTTGGAGATGAACCGCGAAATCAGCCTCTTCACTATCGAGTATCTCGAGGGGAACCCGATGCAGGGCCGCATGACGCCGAGGATCATCGGTTTTCTTACCGAAGCGGAGCGGGAGTTCTTCGACCTCTTCTGCTCCGTGGACGGAGTCGGCGTGAAGAAGGCGCTTCGCGCGATGGTGAGGCCGGTGAAGGAGGTCGCCACCGCCATCGAGGAGCAAGACGTAAAATCCCTCGCCGGCCTACCCGGTATCGGGCCCGCCATGGCGGAGCGGATCGTCGCGAAGCTGCGACGAAAGGTCCCGAAGTTCGCCCTGATGGTCGCCCGGGCCGAGGTCGAGGCGGAGGTGACCGGGGACGTCATCTCGGAAACGTTCGACGTCCTTCGCGGATTGGGGCACGGCGAATCGGATGCGCGGCGCTTGCTCGACGCGGCGCTGGAGCAGAAGAAGAAATACAAGGACGTCCAGTCGCTCATCCAGGCGATTTACCAGGCACAACAAGAATGACGGCCGATTCAGGCGGCCGCCGGCAACCCCAGAAAGAAAGACACTGCCATGAAGACTTCACGACATGCACTCACCCGGCGCCAGTTCTTGCGGACGACGGCCGTCACTGCCGGCGGCATTCTCTTGCCCAGCGTGATCGGATTGCGTGCCGGGGGGGCGGAATTCCCGTCGACCGACCACTTCTGGTACCGCCCCCAGCCGGAGGGCCTCTTCGTCGACTCGCAGCGGGACAATATGGCCTTCGCCTATTCCGACGGCAAGATTCACCTGTCCGAGGACAACGGCCGCACCTGGCCGCATAGCATCCCCTTCGCCGACGCGCGCCGAATCGTCTTCAGTTGCATTTTCGAGAACGGGAACATCCTCTTCAGCGCCATGGCGAAGCTGTATCTCAGCTCGGACAACCTGAAGAGCTTCCGGGAAATCACCGTCAAGAATACCGACGGGTCCGATTACGTCCCCCACGTGCCCAAAGACCGCGAGCGGCCCGGCTGGTATTATCACAGCCTCAGCGGGGTCAATACGTGGGACGTCCACGGCAAGGAGATGGCCGTCTGGGGAAACTACTGCAACGTGATCGACGGCGCGACCCCGGTCAACATCTACTATTCCACCGATCAAGGTGAGACCGTCAAGATCGCCTATGCCTTCGGTCAGAATCCCTGGTACCGGGATGACGGCAGCGGAGGAGGGGGCTCGACGGGAACGCTTCTAGGGAACCCCGACAACCCGGTCATCTGCCGGCACGTCCACTGCGTGACGTACAACCCGGCCGAGGACGCCTTCTATGCATGCACCGGCGATTCCGACCGAGAGAACTGCTTCGAGTGCCACTGGCTCAGAGGGACGTACGACGCCGCTGCGGATGCGTGGGACTGGAAGGTGATCCTCTCGGACCACCTCAACTCGCGGTACAAGGCCGGCGGCATCAACTTCGTCGACGGTCGGCTCTACTGGATCAGCGATTCCAACGGTCCGCCCCCTTACGATCGGGGCGTGTTCACGTGCGATCCGGCCGATATCACCAAGCCGGAGAAGCAGACCCGGCTCTTCAACCCGGGCGTCGAATCGGGTTGCATGATCGTCCAGGACGGAACCTTTCTGGCGTCCCACTGCGCTCCCGCCTCGCCGATGGACACCGGGTTCATCGTCTCCACCGACATGGGCAAGACCTGGGCCCAATACGATCTGAAGGAATTCGGCAAACGTTCCCCCTGCCGTTTCGACCGGATGAACGGCGACGGATGGTTTCGAGTCGACCTGCGGACGTCGTGGGTAACGCCGTCGGAGATGATGTTCATCAAGCCGAAGAGGGCATGAGAAACCGCCGGACCATCGTCGGGCTGGCGGTCGCCGCGCGAATGCCGGTGCCGAAAGGACGCCTTATCAGGCGAGCCACCTTCGATAAGAAACACGCAGGCTTCGGCAACCGGTCCATCGGTGAGATAATCGGCGCGGGCATAGGAGTCGATGAGCTTCGCGGCGCAATCAGCCCCACCACTCCGTGTCGTCCACGGTGGTCTTGAAATCGGCCTGGATTTGCTCCGGGACTTCCTCTCCCTCCGTCTTGGCGAGGTCGTCCGCCGAGGGGTTCCCCACGTAGAGCAAAGCCCCGCGGGGACACTTTTCCATCGCCGGGGCGAATTCGGCCCCTTCATAACGGTCGTAGTCGACCACCGGACGGTTGTCGACGAGCGTGATAATATCGCATTTCCGCTGGCACAGGCCGCACCCGATGCAACCGACTTCGCAGACTTCCTTCACGTCCGGACCGAAGTCCTGATTGCTGCACGCGATGACGAACATCCGCTCCGATTTGAACGGGACCATTGTAATGATATTGCGGGGGCATACCTGGGCGCACGCCTTGCACCCGATGCACTTGTCGTAATCCACGGTCGCGAGCCCTTCGACGACGTGAATCGCGTCGTACTTGCACGCGGCCTCGCAATCGCCCATTCCCAGGCATCCATAGACGCACCCTTGTTTCCCGGAGACCAGATTGGCCGCGGCGCAAGTTTGCTCTCCCTCGTAATCGTTTTGCAGCAGCCGTTGGGACGATTTCGCGGCGCAGTGGACGACCGGCCGGTAGGGAAACGCCTCGCCCAGTTCCACGCCCAGTATCCCGGCGATCTCTTTGGCGCACGACGCGCCGCCGGGGCCGCACAGGTCGACGGCGACGTCTCCGGCCACGAGCGCCTCGGCGTAGTCGCTGCAGCCGACGTATCCGCAGCCTCCGCAGTTGGCGCCGGGGAGTACCGCCGAGATGGCGGCGACCTTCGGATCGACCTCGACGTGAAACGCCTCGTTCGCCCAGCCCAGAATCCACGCCATCACGACGGCGAGGAAGGCCAGAACCAGGGCGGCCAGCAGGACCGTAACGGTAGTAAGCATGGTGCGAAATTCCGTGTATTCGATAGTGGATGCTCGGGGTCACCCCGCGATGAACTTGTTCATGACGTCGGCGATTCCGCGGTCGACTCCGGCGAAACCCATGAAGGCCATCGCCATGATGCCGGCGACCAGTAGGGCGATTCCGGCCCCACGCAATGGTTTGGGAACGTCGCACAAGTCGAGTTCCTCGCGGAGACCCGCCATCATGACGATCGCCAGCGTGAATCCGACGCCGCCGCCGACGGCGAGCGTCAGGGCCTCGTGCAGGCCCCACAGGCGCAACGGGTCTTGCAGGTGCTTAAGGATTTCCAGGCAGGCGAAGAGGATCGCGCAGTTCGTGGTGATCAGGGGGAGGAATACGCCGAACGACTTGTAAAGAGGCGGGAAGAACTTCCGGACGTACATCTCGACGAATTGGACGCTCGATGCGATGACGAAGATGTACACGATGTAGCTCAGCACGGACAAGTCCGGAGCGGCCCCCGTCCGTCCCAGGGTGCTCCATATCCACGCCGGCAGAGGCGCTCCGGGGCGAAGGATGAAATAAGTAAATACCCAACTAAGAAACGCGGCGACCGAGATGACGAAGGTCACGGCGCACCCCATGCCGAAGGCGGTGTCCACCCTCCGGGAAACGCCCAGAAAGGGACAAATGCCCACGAAATAGTGCAACACGAAGTTGTTGATCAGCGCCGCGCCGATGCCGATCTGAATCAGGGTGGATAGCGTTTCCATGATCGTCCGAAGTTAATCCGTGTGTAGACCGTTGATATGCTTGTTTCCAGGCCTGTGCTTTGTCAAACGCAAATATTCGGATTGCCGTTTCCGTTTCATAAGGGGCGATTGCGGTGCTTCGGCGTGCCGCCAGCCTAAAACCTCAGTGTTGACAGGGCATTAGGCGCTACGCCTCTTGCGTGCCTGACTGAACCACTCGACCGCCGCCAACAGCAGACCCAGGGTCAAGAATGCGCCCGGCGGCAATACCATGATCCCCCAGTTGGGCCATCCGAAGGGCGAAAGGACCGGGAGCCCGAACCACGTTCCGGAGCCCAGTAATTCGCGGACCGACGCGATCGAAGCCAGCGCCAGCGCGAAGCCGAGCGACATCCCCGCGCCGTCCGCCAGCGCGACTGTCGCGTCCTGCTTGGAAGCGCATATCTCGCACCGCGAAATGATCAGGCAGTTGACGATAATCAGCGGGATATAAGGTCCCAGTTCCTTGCTCATCTGATACAGGAAAGCCGCCAACGTCCGGTCGGCGATGGTGACGAACGTCGCGATGGTTAGCGTGAAGACCAGTATCCGCAAATGCGGCTTCAGCAGCCCGCGGATCAGACTGGTGATTAGGTTCGCGCAAATCAGGACGAAGGCCGTGGCGGCGGCCATGGTCATCGCCGGCTTCATCGCGCCGGTCACCGCCAAGGTCGGACACATGCCGAGCAATTGCCGGTAGATGGGGTTCTCCGGCAAAATGCCGTTGATGAACCGCTCCATCGCGGTCGGGCCGTTGGAATCCATGAATCGTATCCTCTGGTTAGTTCACTCTTTGCCGGTCCGTTCTCGCAGTGCCCCTTCGAAGTTCTCGATCGTCCTATTTACGATCTGCGTCACGCTTTCGGACGAAATCGTCGCCCCGGTAATCGCTGGAATCTCGTTGGGCCGCGCCGGCTCGGCTTTCACGACGGAAAGCGGCTCGGCCGTGCTCTTGTCGGCGAAATGCTCGCGAAAACTCTCGCCCACGATGTAATTGCCCAGCCCGGGCGTTTCCTTTTGGTCCAAAATGTAGATTCCGGTGATTCTGGAGGCATCGGTGGTGAGGCCGATGAGGAGGTCGATCTTGTCGGCGAACCCTTGCCCCGAGCCGGGGAGAACCCACCCTTGCTGCGCGCCGCTATCGCTGATTGCCTTGTAGGCCGTACTGACCCGGCCGTCCTCGCCTTCAATCTCCACCGCCTCGGTCTTGCCGCCGTCGGCGCCGGGCACGAGCTGCGGCACGACGCTGAAGGTTTCCGCCTTTTTGTTTTCCTCGATGATGGGGCCGAGTCCGGTTTGGACGCCCGCCAGGGCGGCGCCGTAGGCGAGGGCGAGGAGGATGACCAGCCACGCCTCCGTGATATAACCGCCGGTTTTCTTTTGGTCGCTCATGGTTCTATGGAATAGTCGCGAAAGGAAACGCGTCCTGTGTGTGTTCGCAGAGGAAGGGACCTCGCTACGCGCTCGCGGGCGCCGCCACGGCACCCAGCGGTTCCGGAATCGTCCAGCGGTTGATCAGCGGAGTCATCGAATTCATCAGAAGAATCGCGAACATGACCCCCTCTGGATAACCGCTAAGGACGCGGATGAGTATCGTGAACGCGCCGACGCCGAACCCGAAGATGGCGCGGCCCTTGGGGACCATGGGGCTGGTGACCGGGTCGGTCGCGATGAAGAATGCTCCCAGAATGAACGCGCCGCTGGCCAACTGGTGCAACACGCTCACCGGCGTCAGCCCCATCCATTGCGCCAGTCCTCCGCACACGATGCCGCCGGCGATCATACTCAGGGGTATCTGCCAGGCCGCGACGCGGCGCAGACACAGGTAAACGCCGCCGAGGAGGAGGGCCAGAGTGCTCGTCTCGCCGATGGAACCGTTCGTGCGGCCGATGAACAGATCCCACAGCCTGGTCGATTTGGCAAGCTGGGTCTGCAGCTCCTGGGGGACTTCGTTTCCGGCCAGCATGTTCCCGGCAACCTGTTTCGTCACGGAAAGGGGGGTCGCCTGGGTGAGGACGGTTATCTCCGACCGCTGCTGGACGTAGCCGCCGGCCCCCATCGCCTGGGCGAAGCTGAGCATGATGAAGGCCCGGCCCACCATCGCCGGGTTGAATAGGTTGAAACCGAGTCCGCCGAACGCCGCCTTCCCCAACCCGATGGCGACGGCCGCGCCGATGACCGGCACGTACCAGGGCGCGCCGCAAGGGAGCGAAAACGCCAGAATCGTCCCGCACACGACGGCCGAGTAGTCGCCGGTGGGAATGGGACGCCCTCGCATCCGGGAAGTAATCGCCTCGACGAGAATGCACGTCAGAACGCAGATTCCGAGCTGGAAAACCGCGAACCAGCGGAAGACGAAGAGGGAGATCACGAAGGCGGGGGCCAGTCCGATGAGGACGTCGAGCATCATCCGCTTGGTCGTGAAATCGTAGTCCGACAGGTGGGGCGACGGCGCGACGTGGATCGTCGGTGTCCGCGCGGGGGATACGTCACTGGGCAGTTTCGCGTTGTCGTCGGCCATCGCTATCTATCTGAAATGAAGTCTGGTCGTTTCGTGTCGTATTCTGGGGGTGGGACCGCTCACTTGCTCTGTTCTTTCCGCAGCGCGGTCTTCCCCGCGCGGATGAGCTGCACCAGCGGGAGGCTCGCCGGGCAGACATACGCGCAACTGCCGCACTCGATGCAGGCGCCGATGCTGTAACGCTCCAGCAAATCCAACGCGCCGGCCCTCGAACTCAGGGCGAGTTTGGTCGGCACCAGACGTTGGGGGCAGACGTCGACGCACCGCCCGCACCGGACGCAGTTCGTCTCGGCCGCATGCCGGCACTCCGCTTCGGTAAGAACGGTGATCCCGCTGGTCCCCTTGGTGACGGGGGTATCGAGCGAACCCAGGGTAAAGCCCATCATGGGGCCGCCGGCGACGATCCGCGAGGCCTGGGGATTGAGTCCGCCGCAATAGTCCACCAGGGCCTGATAGGAGACGCCGATGGGGACGAGGAGATTCTTCGCCTGGGCGATTCCCCCTCCGGAAACGGAGACGATCCGGTGGGTGAGCGGTTTCTCGCGCCAGACCGCTCTGGCCAGCGCGGCGGAAGTGCCGACGTTCATCACGACGACACCGACGTCCAGCGGCAGCCCGCCGACCGGAACCGCGCGGCCCAAGGCGGCGTAGATGAGTTGTCGCTCCCCCCCCTGAGGGTATTTCGTCTTCATTACGCGGATTTCGACCGGCGTCCCGGCGGCCGCCTCGGTGAGCCGGTCGATCGCCTCCGGCTTGTTGTCCTCGACGCAAACGGCCACCTTGTCCGCCCCGACCGCCCTCGCGGCTAGAATCGCGCCGGAAATGACCGGCCGCGGCGCCTCGACCATAAGCCGGTAATCGGACGTCAAATACGGCTCGCACTCGCACCCGTTGAGCATGAGCCATTCAATCGGCTTGGCGTCGTTTCTGGCGAGTTTGACGTGGGTGGGGAAGGCGGCTCCGCCAAGGCCGACCAGGCCGGCGCTCTTGGCGGCGTCGGCGATTCGGCCCGGCTCGAAACGGTCCGCGCCTTCCATCGGCCAGTCGCCGCCGAAGACGTCGTCAAACAGGGCCGCTCCGGCCAGGGGCTGCTCTTCCGCCGCCTGGATTGGAATGGAGGGGACGCGGCGGCCGTTGGGAAGCGTGACGGATCGGGCACGCATCACGGTTCCGGCGACGCTCGAATGGACCGGAGCCGAAACGAACCCGGACGCCTCGCCCACCTTGTCGCCGATGGTTACTTCAGCCTTTGACTTCACCAGCGGTTGACAGGGGGCGCCCAGGTGCTGCAACAGGGAAATCCGTACCTCGGCCGGCGACGGAAGGACTTCGACCGGAACATGCTCCGCCGCCGATTTGTTCTCAGGCGGGTGGACGCCGCGGGGAAAGGTAAAACTTGCTTGGGCAAGACTCGTGGTGCTCATGTATGATCCTCACGGCGGCGCCGGACGGTCATCCGGATCAGAACAAACGCCGCACAGATTCCGAACAGAAATCCCAGTAATCCTCCCAGCAGCTCCCGCTCGGCCGCCCCTCGCGAAGCAGTTGCGCCCCCGATGGCGCATACCACCGGCAGCAGGAACGAAACGGCGGACGCGGTCGAGAGTCTCCAACCCTCCAAAGGAGGAGAAGGACATACCTCAACACGGGACCGGTCGCTTCCCTCGCAAAGGGAGCAATCCGAACACGATCTTTTCTCGCTCATGGGGCGCTTACGCGGGACGGAAAGTCAACCGCATCCCTGGAAGCCGATTTCGCGTGAAATCGGGCCACGGCCGATTGCCGCGGCGGCGGCAAAGGAAGAAGCCGGAAAGGAAAGTGAAATGAATTCTAATCCACGGCTTTGAAGGCATCAAGCCCAGACGAGCGAGAATCAAGCCGTGGGGCAACCAAGTTACAAAAGACTGCGAGTTAAATGCTAAAAGCTTAATTCTCTGCTTTCTGAATCGAAGTCTTGACCGCTGGCGGCGGGGAACAAGTTGTTGGAAGGTCCCGTATCTTCTCGGCGATTGAGCCAGGAATTGCGCCCCGGGCCGTCATGCGAGGACGGGTTCCTCGATGCACAGGGAGACCGTCTCCTGCAATTGCTCCGGCATGAACGGCTTCACGATGAAATCCCGCGCCCCCTTGCGGATCGCTTCGGAGATCAGCTTGCTCTGATTCAAGGCGCTGACGATGACGATCTTGGCCTTCGGATCGAATTCGATGATCTCTTCCAGCGCGTGAATCCCGTCCACCTTGGGCATTACGATGTCCAACGTGACGACATCCGGCCGCAGATCCTTGTATTTGCGGACCGCCTCGTCGCCGTTGGTCGCTTCCGAGGCGATGGTCCAACCGGATTCCTCCAGAACTTCCGCGATCATCCGTCGCAGCAACATGGAATCATCTACGATTAGCACGGAGTGAGACATAAAAAACCTTTCATCTGCGTCGAGGTGAAATTCTCTCTCGGCCGGGAGTTTTGCAATTATAGATTCCTCCACCGGCTGAACGCGAGGTTTCCGCCTTTAGGTCACCAAACATCCGCGGCGCCCAATCGGAGCGACCACGAAAACCGGTGAAAGCGGAATATCCCCCGCCGTCGGACCGCCGGGTCGCCCCGATCCAGCGGCTTCCTTGAAGAGGCGCGGGCCCCACTTTCGATAGAGAGACATGGGCGTTCGGCGTCTTCAGAACAGAGGATAAGGACCATGGAGATCAGCAGAAATCAATGGTTCGTCATTGGGTTCATCGTGTTGTTCATCGGAATCCAATTTCGACTCATTCACTCCTATACACTCACACCGGAAGCAACCAAGGTCCTGGCGAAACAGATGAAACATCCCGTGGCGGCCACCGATGACGCGATGGCCGGTCTACTCGGAGGCGGCGGAACCGCAATCCCTGGCAAGGTATTGGTCCCCCCCGAATGGATTGGATTCTCGCTCATTTCCGTCGGCGCGGTCATCTTCCTATTGTGTATCACGCAGAAGAACCAATGACTTCCTCCCGCGGTTTGCCGTTCGAGCGATTGAGCCTCGATGGAATCGACAACCGAAAAAAAAACGTCTTCTCCACGGGGTGGTCGAGCGTGGTAGTCGCCGTTTTGGCCACTTCATTCCTGCTCGCCGCCGAAGCCCCCGGGATGCGGGGCATGGAAGAACCGCCGAACGCCAACGAGACAAAAAAACGTCTCCGCGAAGGTTTGAAGCTCGAAGGGGTTTCCGGCCGGATCGAACCCGCCGGAGACCGGTTCGCGTTCGTCGCGGAGAATTCTTCCGCGCGGTACATCCTTCTCGAGAACCTGAACCTCGAGCGGATCGTCAAGATGGCCGACGTCTATCCCGTACCAATCCGCTGGACCATCTCCGGCGTCATCACCGAGTTTGAAAAGCAAAACTTCCTGTTCATCGAGACCGCTACGTTCAGCAGCCTGTTTCGGAAGGCGGACGACGAACCAACGAACCCTTCGACCGGATCTCCGGTGGAGATATTCCCCCCCGACATGTGAGGGGCGTGGTCGGAATCGCTCGGAAGACGCCGAAGTCCTGGGCTTTTCAACGGCCCCCGCAAACTCTCCGAAAACTCTATGCCGATACCCGGGCGAGAACCGTCTCCGGTTCGTACAGGTGGATGTCCGCGGCCGGTTGGGCGGCGACCTCGATCGCCAGACAGCGGTAATCCTCCGCGCCGGCGGACTTCGGGGCATATTCGAAAATCGGCCGGCCGTAGCCGGGGGCTTCAGCGAGCCGCACGTTCCTGCGGATACGAGTCTGAAAGACCGTCGTCCGAGCCCAAGGGGATTCCTCCCTCCGCGCTTCACGGAAAAACGCCTCGACGTCTTGCGCAACCTCGCTTGCCAGCCGGGTGGACGTGTCGTATTTGCAGAAGACCACGCCGCCGAGCGTCAGCCGCCGGTTGATCCTTTGGGATACCAGTTGGATCGTCTCCAGAAGGCGGCTCAGACCGTGCAGCGCAAAGAAATGCGGCTCCAGCGGAATAAGGACCTCGTCAACCGCCGCCAGCGCGTTGAGGGTGAGAATGCCCAAGGAAGGTGGGCAGTCGATGAACAGGTAATCGGCCGCCGGCGCGTCTTCATTGATCTTGTCCCGAAGCAACTGCTCTCTCCCCACGGCTCCGGCCAACTCCACCTCGGCGCCGGCCAAATCGAGCTGTGACCCGACGACCCAGAGGTTCTCCGAAAACTCGTGCCTCGCGTGGGCAAGGGGCACCCCTTGGGCCAGCACCTCATAAATCGACGGGACTCCCGGTCCTGCCTCGATCCCGAAATGGAGCGTCGCATGGGCCTGGGGGTCCAGATCGATTACCCCTACGCGGCAACCCGCCTCCGCCAACGCCGCGGCCGTATTAACGGCGGTCGTGGTCTTTCCCACACCCCCCTTCTGGTTCATAATCGCGATAGAACGCACGTGAATCCTCCGTGATAATAGGAAATCCGCGGTCCGATCAGACCGCACCCGTCGCGGAATCCGCCGTTCCGTGGCGAAACCGTCGGGCGTATTTTAGACCAAGAGCCGCATCGAGGCAATGCGAGCAATTCAAGCGAAGAAGGTACCTCTGTCGGGTGGCCAAAGATCGGGTGAGCTACTGGCAGAAAATACATCAATAAAACCCGAAATAACAATGAAGGCTGGGGACGAAGCCGTGCCTGCGGGTAGTTTTGGCGTGTTTCGCTCGGGCGGAGAACTCAAGGGGGTCGCCTCTTCTTTCCCTCCGCTCCGCGGTCGCCCCTCGTCCGAAAAGATCGTCCGCGATTACGAGAATCGACAGTTCTTCCCCCAGACCGGCCTCGACGCTATGATCAAAAAAGACCACCCCTACGATCTCCATGCCACGTATCATCGCCATGAAAAGAATCCTGCTAGCGTTGTCCTGCCTGCTGCTGCCCCAAACACATCTCGACTCCGCCGAGTTGACGGAAAACGGTACCACCGCTTGGAGAATTGTTCTTCCTGACGAACCTAACGCCGTCGAAAAAACCGCCGCGCGAGAGCTGTCGGAGCATTTCAAACTCGTCACCGGCGCGGATTTCAAGACGGTGGCCGAGAAGGACGTCGCTCCCGACGCCAAATCGTTGATCTTCCTCGGCGATACGGCGAAGGCCCCGAAGAAGGACTATCGGTTCGACGAAATCCTCATCAAGATGGACGACGGGAATCTCATTCTTGCGGGACACGAAAGGCGCGGCTGCCTGTACGCCGTCTATTCGTTCTTGCAGGACGTCGTCGGCGTCCGCTGGTGGGCGCCGGAGGAGACGTTCATCCCGAAGAAGCCGACGCTCGTTATACCGGATGATTTGAGCATCTCCTATGCGCCGCAAATGATCTCGCGCGAGATGTATCACCGCAAGGCCCAGCCGGAGGTCTTTTCCGCCCGGATGAAAGGGAACGGCCATTTGACACCGGAATACGGTGGGGCGGTGCGGATCATCCACTTCGTCCATTCGTTCTACAAGTATCTTCCGCCGGCGAAGTACTTCGACACGCATCCGGACTGGTACTCGGAAATCGACGGCAAGCGGACGCACGAGCGGGCACAGCTCTGCCTGACGAACGACGAGATGATTGAGGAATTGACTAAGAACGTCTTGGACACGTTGCGGAAACATCCGGACGCGAAGATGATCGACATCTCGCAAAACGACTGGTACGGATTCTGCACCTGCGAAAAGTGCAAGGCGATGGACGAGGCGGAGGGGAGCCACGCCGGGACGTTGCTCTACATGCTCAACCGGGTGGCGGAGGCGGTTGAGAAGGAGTTCCCGGACGTGCTGGTCGAGACGTTGGCGTATCAGTACACCCGCAAGCCGCCGAAGCACATCCAGCCGCGCGATAACGTATTGATTCGTCTCTGCACGATCGAGTGTTCCTATATCCAGCCGCTCGACGGCGAGCAGAACCGCGAATTCGCGGCGGACATGGAGGGCTGGAGCAAACTGGCGAAGCACCTGTTCATCTGGGATTACGTGACAAACTACAACGACTACATCGGCCCGCATCCGAACCTCCGCGTGCTCGCGCCCAACGTCCGCTATTTCGTCAAGCACGGGGCGATCGGGCTGTTCGAGGAGGGGGAAGGGGACGACTTCTGCGAACTCAAAAACTGGCTGCTCATGCGAGTGATGTGGGAGCCGGACCTCGACGAAGACGAGCTGATCGATGAGTTCCTCCGCGGATACTACGGCGAGGCGGTCGCCCCGATGCTCCAGGAGTATTGGGACGTCCTCATCAACCGGGCGGAAGACGCCGGCATCTACCTCGGCTGTTTTGGGATGGATTCGTCCAAGTGGCTCGACCTGGCGACGCTCAACCGGGTCACCGAACTGATGAATCAGGCGGTCGAGACGGCCACGAAGACCTACGGGCCGGAGTCCGACGAACTCCGCCGCCTGCAAAAATCCAAGATGGGCATCGACCACGTCTGGTTGACCCGCTACTATCCGCTTCGCCGCGAATCGAAAGAGAAAGGGCTCCCCTTCCTCGGCCCGAAGGATCCGGTCCAAGCGGCGGAGGAATTCGCGGAGAATTGTCGGCGATTCAAAACCCAGTCGGCGAGGATTTCAGAGGAGAAGAACTTCGGTCAATACCTGGAGGGCCTCAAGGCGGGGTTCGTCGCGCAGAAGAACCCGCCGGAAATCTGCAAGGACCTGCCGCAAGACGCCTGGATCGTCTTCGACGCCCTGTCCTTCAGAAACGTGGGCGACGCGGCCACGGTCGTCGACGACCCGGCAGGGTGGAACGGCAAGAGCGTCCGCATGGGCACGGAGGTGGACTGGAACGTCCAATCCAGCCCCCCGGTCCGCGGCAAATACCGCGTGCTTGCCTCGCTGCGATGCGCGGGAAACGTCAAGGAAGGCCGGCTCGGTTCCTGGGGCGCCTACAACGCGCGGGAAAAGGAGGGTCTGGCGACCCAGACGCTCTCGGTGAAGGATTTCACCACCGAGGACGGTTCATTCGATAAGAAATTCCGCTGGATCGACCTGGGCGTAATCGACTTCGTTTCGGGTGTCTACATCTGGTTCGCTCACGGACACAGCCCCGAGCTGGAAGCGATTTTCGTGGATCGGATGGTGTTGGTGAGGGTAGAGTAGCGTATAGAATGGGTGTAGTATACGAAGAATGCCCCGAAGGGCCGAGAGACATCGTCCCCTACTCCCCAACAACGATCTCCGGCATCGCCAGAATCACCCGCTCTTGTTCCAGCGTATTGAGCTGTCGCAGCACATTGCGTACCGCATTCACGCGCCGCGGGTCGATTCCTTCGAGCAGCGGCAAGGCGGCGTCCAGCAGCGACGTCGACCGCGCCGCGGCGATTTCTTTCAGTGAGATCGAATCGGTGTCGTTGTTTTTTCCGGAGAGATCTCCGAACAGGACTTCCATGAAGTTCTTCGGGCGCGGGACAACGCGGACGTCGTAGTCTTCTATTCTTGCCTGTTCGGCGGCGAAGGCGATGGCGTCTTCCAGGCCGCCGATCTTGTCGACCAGTCCCAGTTCCAGCGCCTGCTTGCCGGTGTAGACTCTGCCGCCGCCGATTTCGTCGAGGTCCTTTTTCAGACGGTCTCCCCGAATCGCCTTGACGTGGCCCTTGAACGTCTCGTAGATTTCGTCCATCCAGGCCTGCATCTTCTCGCGTTGCTCCGGCGTGAAGACGTCGGAAGAGCTGAGCATATCGGCGTTGGCCCCGCGTTTGGTTTCGTCCCAGGAAATGCCGATCTTGCCCCACATGGAGGTGGTGGCCAGTTTGCCGCCGACGACGCCGATGGAGCCGGTGATCGTCGAGGCGTCGGCGAAGATCGTCTCCGCACCGCAGGCCACGTAGTACCCGCCGCTGCCGGCGACGCCCCCCATGGAGACGACCAACGGTTTCTCGTCCTTCACTCGCTTGGTGGCGTTCAGAATGATCTCGCTGGCCGTGGCCGAGCCGCCCGGTGAATTGACGCGCAACACGACGGCCTTCACCGAGTCGTCAGCCGCGACCTCGTCGAGGGCCTTGCGGATCGGCGTGCTATAGGCGATTCCGTCGCTGCCGAACGGGCTGGGCGTGGCGCTGCCGCAGACGATGGGCCCCTCCACGTAAACGATAGCCACGGCGCCTTTGCCCGCTTTCTCCTTCGTCGGCCCCGAAAGGATTTCGCCCCAGAGTTTGATCAGCGCGAACGGCGAGGAGAGGTCCAAGTCTTGTTTCTTTTCCCTGCCGTATTTCTTATCGATTTTCACGTCTTCGCCCAACTCTTTCTTGAGCGTCGCGGCCAGATCCTGACGGTGCATGACATCGTCGATCATCCCTAGTTCCTTCGCCTTGGCCGCCGAATACGGGCCGCCGCCAATCCACGATCCGACCTTTTCCGCGGACGCGCCGCGCCCCTCGGCCACCATCGTCACGTACGTCTCATACAGGCTGTCCAGCAGCCAGCCCTGCATTTGGGCCGCCTCGGGGCTGGGCTCCGTGCGCATGAACATTTCGGCCGCGCTCTTGAACTTGCCGCAGGTCAGGAAATCGGGCGTGACGCCGATCATGTCCAACAGGCCGCGGACATAGGGCGATTCACCGTAGAAGCCGGTCACCCAGACGCTGCCGGTCGGCACCACGCTCAGGTTCGACGCGTCGCTCAGGAGGGCGTAGGTGAGCATGGAAAGCGAATCGGCATGGGCGTAAACTTTCTTGCCGGAGGCCTTGATCCGGTCGACGGCCCCCCGAATCTCCTCGACCTGAGCCAGGCCGAAGCCGGCGTCGTCGATAAGCAACAGGCAGGCCCCCACGTCGTCGTCCTCGGCCGCCTTCTTCATCCGGGCGAGCAGATCCTTAAGTGATACGCCCGGCGCTGCGCCGAAGAGGAAATCCTCACCCTTCGGCGTTTCGGTCACGGTTCCCAGAGAGAACACGGCCACGGTTTTCGCGGCTTTTTCCGATTTGTTTTCCGTGTTCGTGTCCGTGGCGTCCGCCGTAACAAGCGTCCGGGTACAGAGCATCACGGCCAGAGCCGCCCACATCACCTTCGATCGCATCGTACTCCTCCAAAATAAGCCGTTTTAGTGAGTGCCCCCCTCCAGACGGGTACAACTCAGAACAATTCTACTCCCTCCCATGGGATTCGCAAGTGAGGAGCCGATATTGGGGTTATTTCCACGGAGTTTTCCGCGCTGTACAAACGGGATGGCCTGATGGGCAGGTACGAGGTGCGAATCCTGGTTCCTGCATGAGAGCAAGACCTATTACGACGGCCGGTTTGCCGCCGCTCAGGATCCGGGCAATAATAACTTGACCGGATTATCGGGGCTTGCTTCGCCACGCCCCATACCAAAGCGGTTTGGGCCGGTCAAGTTGTTTTGTCACGGATGCTTAGTGCGCTTGACCGGCAAGGCCATAAAGTCGTTCGCCGGCGCTCACTATTACGCGATCATCAAGGACGAACGCTACCCGACCCTCGGCTGGACAACCGGTAAGACCATCCGGATATGCAAGGCGGACGCCCTCCTCGGCCCCTATTCGCCGCCCGGCCCTCCCATCACATCAGTCCGAACTTCCGCGAAGCACCGACCCTCATCCCCTCTCCCGACGGCAAGGCGTGGTACCTGTACTACGAACAATACCCGGGCGTCTCGTACGGCCTCTCCGTCGCGTCGTCTCTGGACGGTCCCTGGTTTAAGTCAGCGGCTACACGTTCCACCAAGACTGGGAGAAATACGCCCTGCCCCTTCAAGGTTCGCCACGGGGCCATGCTCCCCATCCGTCGCGAAGAATACGAGGCGCCTATGCGGGCGTTTGAAAGAAAATAGCGACGTTCCGATCCGTTCGTGTGCCAAGGCCGAAAGTGGGCACGGCGAACCGTCGCTAACCCAAGTTGGGCACCTTCACGCCGGCCGAAATCCTTCTGGAAATCCGCCGTCGCGTCGCCCGTCGCACTGATCACCAGGCGATTTTCCTGGATCGTCTTGGGGTCCGGCGGCCGTTGCCGCCCAACTTGGGTTAAGCTTGTTTTCTGTCGCGCAGAAGCGGGGATTCGGCAAGGGAAAAGAGGATTACCTCCTCCCCGGTTCCAGTGCTGATATCGTGGTGCAGACTCAAGACCTTGACGCCGGTGATCTGTTCGATCATCGCCTCCATGAGCGGCCGGGCCGTTTCGATCAGATGGGTCCGTACTTGCTTGAGCAGGTCCCGTCCCTTTTCGCCCGAAAGCGACTTGACGAGATGTTGTTCGGCCCCGGTCAACACGCCTCGAAGGCGGACGACAAGGAGATCGCCCAGCAGATAGGTACGAATGTCCTTAGGGCCCCGGCCCATGTAATCCTGCTCGAAGCGGGTGACGCCTTGGCAAATGGCGGCTTCGATTTCTCCCTGTGTCTTCATGGAGGGCACCCCCTCATTTAGGTCAATACTCACGCGATGATCGCTGGTCAAAGGAACAAAAGCCGCCGGCATCTCCGCGGCCAATCCAGAAAAATGATAGCAAACGACTCGGAAAAGGTAAAGCTCCCATTGTTTTCACCGCTCTGCGGGGTATAATTTGGTCGTTGGAAGAGTCGGCAAGTGTTTAATCGCGACTTCTCCATCGAGTGTGTCGGATGACTAAATTAGGAGCAACCCGGCCCTGCCGGGGGGCTCGTTAAAGAGTAAGCCGACGTGGACGAACATCTTCGGATGTCCGACCACGTCGGCTTTTTTTGTTCTTGTCGAGGAAATCGTCGCCCCTTTTTTTCAGGAGGATTTGCTATGTTACGCTTAGCAATCGCTTGTCTCGTCATTGCCCTTATCGCCGCCGTCCTCGGATTCGGAGGAATTGCGGGATCGTTCATCGGAGTGGCGAAAATCGTTTTCGTCGTCTTCCTGATTCTCGCCGCCCTCTCGTTCCTCGGTGGCGGGTTCAGACGAGGTTACGGAGTGTAGCGCGAGGCTATCTGTATTTCACCCGGACCCACACAATCAAGGAGAGAGTCTACCGTGGAGCTTAGAAACTCTAGAAATACCGTTCAACCGCCATTGACTCGCGGGAAGCCGGTTCGAGTTTTGATGGCCGATCCGGATGAGTCTCATCATCCGTTGTATCGGGAGTCTCTTCGGTCGGAGGGGTTTGAAGTGGATACGGCGTTGAGCGGGTTGGAGTGCGTCAGCAGGTTGCGAGAGCGACTGCCGCACGTGCTCGTGTTGGAACCGCTATTACCGTGGGGCGGGGGGGACCGAGTTCTGGCCGTCATGGACGAGAACCCCGACCTTGCGGACGTTCCCGTGATGGTCCTTACCTCGTGCCGCGATCCATACGTATTGAAACGCATGTCGCGTTTTCCGATAAGCAGACTGCTCAAATGAACTTGCTTTCACGAATGAATGTGATCTTACAGAGGAGAACTAATATGAACGTGCATGATACCCGCAACTGGTGCGTGGCCGGGTCGCTGCTGGCCCTGACCTTTGGCGTCAATACGGCCCTCTTCGCGCAGCCCGTCCCGGCGGATGCCGAGGACGGGGTGCAAGTGCTTACCCGCGGTCCGGTTCACGAGGCCTTCGCGGAGACGGTGACTTATGATCCGGAGGCGGGCATCGTGGCGCCGACGGGGCCGCCGGCTCCGATCGAAGAGGTCCCGCCGGAACAGCGAATCGAGGGGGACAATGTTGCGTGGATTCCCGGGTATTGGGGGTGGGACGACGAGCGGAACGACTTCCTTTGGATCAGCGGCATCTGGCGGGCGCTGCCGCCCGGACGCCAATGGGTACCCGGGTATTGGGGGAAGTCCGATCAGGGTTTCCAGTGGACCTCCGGGTACTGGGCCGACGCCGAGGCGAGCGAGGTGGAATACTTGCCGGAGCCGCCGGCCAGCGTCGAGGTCGGTCCCAACATCGCGGCGCCTTCGGCCGACCACACGTGGCTGCCGGGCTGTTGGCTGTGGCGGAACGGCCGCTATGCCTGGCGTCCTGGTTTCTGGGCGACCGCGCAACCGAATTGGGTTTGGGTTCCCGCCCGTTATGTCTGGGCTCCTCGCGGCTACGTCTTCGTCGACGGCTACTGGGATCACTCCATCGAGCGACGCGGTGTACTGTTTGCGCCGGTGCATTTCAACAAGAACGTGTATGCGCAGCAAGGTTTTTCCTACTCGCCGACGACGGTGATCGATCTGGCTGCACTCACCAGTCATCTCTTCTTGCGGCCGCGGTACCAACATTACTATTTCGGCGACTACTACGCCGCCAACTACTCGGGCGCCGGGTTCCTCCCCTGGTTCACAGTCAACACAGGGCGTTCCGGTTACGATCCGATCTTCGCGCACCACCGCTGGCGGAATCGGCGGGACAGCGGGTGGGAACAACGCCAACGGACGGAATTCCAGAATCGCCGTACTCACGAGAATATCCGCCCTCCACGCACTTGGGCGGACCACGCCGAAATGCGTACTCGCCAGATGCGGGGAGATGACAGAAGCTCCATCTTCGCCGAAACGCTTGACGACTTCAGAAATCGTGCGGACCGCTCGGTACGATTCCAGCCCGTGAACCAATCGGAGCGACAACAGTTCATTGACCATGCACGGAAGGTGCAGCGGTTCCGCGAGGAGCGACAGCGGTTGGAACTGAATGAGGAGCGTGGTCGGGCCGAATCGCGTGGCGGGCATCTCGGTTCGGGCAAAGTGAGGTTTTCAGGGTCTCCGATCGTATCGCCGCGAGGCAACGGCCGGGGTGGTGATCAGACTCCACCGAGGATGCACGGGGTTCCAAACCCGGACCCCAACGTGGCGCCCCGGCCGCGGATGCATCGATCGGCGGGAACGCGGCAAGAACGTACCGTGAACCGGATGCCGCTCGATTCGCGGGGAACGCACCCTCAACGGCGGCACGAAACCGAAGGGGCCGGGCCGCGACGTGGCAACGGGCCGACGAATTCACCACCGGCGGGTTCGAAGCAGGACAAACACAAAGAAAAGGGGAAAGGCAAAGACAAGAGTAAATGAAAAACCGGGACGTTGCGATTATTTTCCATATAGAGGTAAAAAAATGAGGAATTCAGACATGTCCGAGAAACATTCCGTCGTCGCTATTTTCGAATCTCACAACCAGGCGGAGAATGCCGTCCGCGAACTCCAGAAGAGCGGCTTCGACATGAAGAAGCTCTCGATCGTCGGCAAGGATTACCACACGGATGAGCATGTCGTCGGGTATTACAACACCGGCGACCGCATGATGTACTGGGGAAAACTGGGCGCGTTCTGGGGCGGCCTCTGGGGAATGCTCTTCGGTTCGGCGTTCTTTTTCGTGCCGGGCGTCGGGCCGCTGCTCGTAGCGGGGCCGCTCGTGATGTGGATGCTCGGCGTGCTCGAAGGGGCCGCCGTGATGGGAGGGCTCAGCGCCCTCGGTGCCGCGCTGTTCAGTATCGGCATTCCGGAAGACAGCATCGTGAAATACGAGACCGCGGTGACGACCGGCAAGTTCCTCCTGATCGTCCACGGAACGCCGGAGGAAGTCCACAGCGCAAAGGACCGTCTCGACGACGCGGAAGCGACGGAGACGATGATCCACAACGAAAGGGTTACCGTCGACGTGTAGCAGCCTGTTAGGCGATAGAACCCTCGGTCCGAGTCATTCCGCAATACAAACCGGTCTGGCCTCGTACGATTAGCTCGCTCGACGACGTGTGTTTTCGCGTCGGACTTCCGCACGTCATGGATATCCTGTTGGCGGTATTCGTCGCGGTTGCCGCCGTGACGTTGGGCCTGTTGTCATACCATTTGTGGTCGCCGGCGCGCGATCCGGTTCGATACCGAACGGACGCGACCATCCGGATCGAGACGGAGTCGGTACCCCACATGCGGAATGTTACGGTTGAGTAGTCCGGAAAAACCATGCAAAACAGGTGAATTATCAATACCATCCGACCCCTTTTCGTATCGACCTATCCGCCTGAAGCATGCGGATTGGCAACGTTCACTCGTGACTCGGCCGACGCCGTGGATGGGGCCGCTCCGGCGCCGTGTTCCTCGGTCGTGGCCATCCGGAAGACGCAAGGGCTTCATTACGACGACCCTCGCGTAGCCCAAATCATCGACAACAGCCGTCCGGACGCCTATCGCCTTGCGGCGGAGACGGTCAACGACGGCCCATTCGACGTCGTTAGCCTGCAGCACGAATTCGGCCTCTACTCTGGTGAGTGGGGATATGACGTGTTGGACTTCGTGCATAAATGCCGCAAGCCCATCGTCACCACGTTCCACACGCTCTTAAGAGAGCCTGCCCCGCTGGCACGGCACATCGTCCGTCAACTGGCGGCGCGCAGTCAACGCATCATTGTGATGACAACAGTCGCGGCAAGGCTGTTGGAAGAGCTTTGCCACGTGTCGCTGACGAAGGTTCGGGTGATTCCTCATGGGGTGCCGGAGGTGCCTTACCAGCGCGACATCTCGCACAAGAAACGGCTGGGGGTCGCCGGCCGGCAGGTCATCTGCACATTCGGACTGATCAATCGAGGCAAGGGAGTGGAATACATGATTCAGGCCCTGCCTCGGATCGTCGCGGCCTTTCCCGAGGTCGTCTATTTGATCGTGGGCGCCACGCACCCGGAGGTTAAACGCCGGGAGGGCGAGGTTTACCGAGAGAGCCTGGCCAAAATGGCCCGGGACCTGGGTATCGCGGCGAATGTGCGTTTCGTGAACAAGTACCTCAGCCTCGGCGAACTGCTGTGGCACTTGCAGGCGTGCGACGTATATGTCACGCCCTATCCGGGCAAGGACCAGATTGCCAGCGGCACTTTGGCCTATGCCTTGGCGGCGGGCGGGGCCGTGGTGAGTACGCCTTATCTGTACGCCAAGGAAGTATTGGCCAATGGGAGAGGCCTCCTCGTGCCGTTTGGCGATAGCGACGCCATGGCGGACGCAACGCTACGATTCCTCCGCGACACCTCCTTTCGGGTTCGCACGCGGCGCAGAGCGTATCAGTACGCGAAATCCATGTTCTGGCCAAACGTCGGCCTGCAGTATTTGGAGGTCTTCGACCAAGTGGCGGCGGAGGCAAGACGAGTCGGCAGTGGCTTTGCCGCCAGGCGTCTTCACGCAACAGCGGCGAAACCCGCCCCGGCAGACTCATATCAGGAGGTCTGTGATGCGCGTCAATGAACGGGTCAAGCTGGGCCATTTGGACCGCATGACGGATTCCGCGGGTTTGATCCAACATGGTATTTACAGCATCCCACGGCGCGAGAGCGGCTACACCACCGATGACAACGCCCGGGCCTTGCGACTGTGCGCGCGACTTTGGGAGCAGCAGCCGGACGATCGCATGCTCGGCCGAGTGACGACCTATTTGAGCTTCTTGGAGCATGCTCGTTGCCCTGTCCGCGGTTTCCACAATTTCTTGAGCTATCAGCGCGACTGGCTGGATGTCGAAGGCACCGGCGATTGCCAGGGCCAAGCATTCCTGGCCCTGGCTGAAGTGCTCGGCAGCAGCCTCCCCGAGGGATGCCGCATGTTGGCGCGCGAGTTGATCGATGCGGTTACGCCCGCACTGGCCGACTTACGGAGCTTGCGGGCGCAGGCGTACGTAATCTTGGCTTGGGAGCGTCTATCGATTTCGGTGGTGAAAGACCTTGAGCGGATCGAGAAGGTTGCCCGATCGGCGGCGGAGCGACTGATGGAATGCTACCGTCGTTCGCAGCGGGCTGATTGGCCTTGGTTCGAGTCGCGGATGACTTACGCAAACGCGGTCTTACCGCATGCCCTCTTCGTTGCGGCGCGGTGTTGGCCCGAGACGGAGTTTCTTGGCGTGGCGGAAGCTACGTTTGCCTTCTTGGACCGCGAGACGACCGTCGGAGACATCTTCTGGCCGGTCGGAAATAGCGATTGGTACCCCCATGGAGAAGAGAAATCGGCGTACGATCAGCAACCCTTGGAGGCCAGCACCATGGCGGAGGCCGCGTTGGCCGGATTTGCCTTGTCGAGCGACGAGAGCTACTTGGCGGCGTTCCGTCGCGCACGAAATTGGTTTCACGGCCACAACAGCCTCAAACTGCCCCTTGTCGATGTTCGCCGCGGCGCCTGTTATGACGGTCTGCAGCCTTCGGGCGTGAATCGGAACGAAGGGGCGGAATCCATGCTTGCCTATTTATGGACGGAATTGAACGGAAAGGACCCCTCTTTATGCGTCAAGAACCACACGGGACCGCGGCGTATGCCGATTTGTTCCATCGCCACGGCGACAATCCCATCCTGACGGCCCAAGACTGGCCGTATCCGGCCCACTCGGTGTTCAACGCCGGCGCGTGTCAGTTGGGCAAGGAGACGGTTCTGCTCGTCCGAGTGGAGGACCGCCGGGGACATTCGCATCTGACCGTGGCCCGAAGCTACGACGGCGTGTCGGACTGGCGGATCGACTTGAAGCCCAGCTTCGCGCCCGATCCGGCGAAATATCCGGAAGAGGCGTGGGGCCTGGAAGATGCTCGCCTGACATGGGTGGAGGATCGCGGCCGATGGATCATCGCCTACACGGCCTACTCGCCCAGCGGACCGCTCGTGTCGTTGGCCGAGACGAGGGACTTCACCTCGTTCCACCGGCTCGGTCCGGTCATGCCCCCCGAGGACAAGGACGCGGCCGTCTTTCCGCGCCGGTTCGCGAACCGGTACGCGATGATTCATCGTCCGGTCTCGCCGGGGAGTTCTGGATCCCATATCTGGCTTTCTTTCTCACCCGATCTGAGGCACTGGGGAGATCACCACGTTCTCTTCCACGCGAGGCGAGGCGCGTGGTGGGATGCCAACAAGATCGGCCTGAGCCCTCCCCCTTTGGAAACCCCGGAGGGCTGGTTAGTACTTTACCACGGAGTCCGAGTAACCGCCGGCGGCTGTCTGTACCGACTGGGCCTGGCTTTACTCGACTTGGAGAACCCCTGTCAGGTTCTTCGGCGTAGCGACGAGTGGATATTTGCGCCGGAGTTGTCCTACGAGCGACAGGGGGACGTCAACGGCGTAGTGTTTCCCTGCGGCTGGATTCTAGACAAGCCGACCGGCGTCATTCGCCTTTATTACGGGGGCGCCGACACGTGCCTGGCCCTGGCCACCGCTCGACTTTCCGACGTGCTGGACTATCTTCGAACGTGTCCCGCCCCCCCGGCACTTAAGTATGGGCGAATCACCGTACCGGACGACGAGTAAAATTCGCGACCGAAACCGAGGTGCCATGTCTCGGACACACAATCGCAAACGGGGACGCGACGCTGGGGAGGTCCGGCGGGCGCCCGTCATGCACACCATCAATACTCCCTCATTTAGGTTAATACTCAAGCGGGGTCCCGTATGTCGAAAAAAATCGGTCGTCGGATATTCTGCGTCACTCCAGAAAAAATGGTACCAAATAGCAAAGAAAGGGGAAAAGACCCATTGTGTTTCCTTTCGACTGCCGTATACTTATAGTGTTGGAAGAGGCGACAACTGTATAGTTGCGCGACTTCTCCATCGAGTTTGTCGGATGACTAAATTAAGAGCAACCCGGCCCTGCCGGGGGGCTCGTTAAAGAGTAAGCCGACGTGGACGAAC
>CAZFQG010000041.1:35841-37095 GCA_964520785.1 uncultured Planctomycetaceae bacterium
ATCTTCGGATGTCCGACCACGTCGGCTTTTTTCGTTCTTGGAAGCCCCAGGGGACGCACATGTTTCCCCGTCTTCGAGGAGAGAAGGATATGAGACACGACAATCTGTTGACAGAATCCGGCGCGCAATATGCGGAAGCCTACATGGCACACTATACACGACGCGATTTGCCCGCGGCCCTTGGGCTCTATAGGAAGGTCATAACCGAATACCCGGACACGCAAGAAGCGGTTAATTCCCGGATGCAACTCCGGAACATCGTGAACGCGTCGGTCCCCGAAGAGGAAATCCTGGAAGCCGAGATGGATATGGCTCTGGCACACCTTGAGCCCGCGAGTCGCGTCTGATCGCATTTGTAATGCGGCGATATCCGGCGGAAGCCGCAATGGAGGTATTCCTGGCGTAACGCCGCGGGGTGTTCTGCAGCGTCGGTCTTGAAATAAGTGTTTCGCGATGCTCGATGTCCGCAAATGAAAAAGAAGGTGTCCCATGAATAGATTCAATCCAACCATGGCGGAGCGGGTTGCCCAGGCGATCAGCGAGTTTCAAGAAAAGCGGACCGGCTACCCGCCCAAGGCCGTTACCTTGGTCCTCAGCGACGAAACGCTGGTCGTTACCCTGCATGACGCGCTTTCACCGGCCGAAAAGACCCTGGCCGGCACCCCCGAGGGGGCCGCCCAGGTGCAGGAGTTTCATCGGCAGCTCTTCGCGAGTTCCGTCGATTTGTTGCGGGAAGAGATCAAACGCCTCACCGGAATCGCCGTGGGCGAGTCGGCGGCGGAGGTAGAAACGGCGACCGGAGCGGTCGTACATGCTTTCACGAGCGGCACGATGGTACAGGTGTTCCGTCTTGCCGGAAGAATCTCTCAGGAAGCCTGGAGCGGAAGTGGGCCGAGTGATTAATCAGGAGAAACGGAGGTTGTGCGATGTTAGTTTTGTCAAGGAGGAGTCGGGAATCGGTAGTGATCGGTGGAAGCGACGGGCTACACCGCCTGCTGAAGGTAACGGTGCTCGATATCCGTGGTACCCAGGTGAGACTGGGGTTCGAAGTCGACGCCGACATTCCCGTTCATCGCCTGGAGGTATGGGAACGGATCAACGGAAACGGTCAGGTAGTCTGGCCGGCCGGCGAGCTGATCGACGAAACGGCGAAAACGAACGGCGCTCGAATGGAGCGTCGGTTGAAGAGAAACTGAATCTTTTGGGTCCTCACCAGAATTTGTGGGCATTGGAAGGTTGTTTCCTGGGGGCCCG
>CAZFQG010000042.1:0-36862 GCA_964520785.1 uncultured Planctomycetaceae bacterium
TCCCCAGGAGACGACGATGGTCGACGCGGACGAGAAAAAACGGATCAAGACGATTCTCACCCGGCTGCGCAAGGCGTATCCGGAGGCCGAGTGCTCTTTGACGCACGAAAACCCTTTGGAGTTGCTCGTCTCGACGATTCTCTCGGCCCAGTGTACCGATGAGCGGGTGAATCTGGTTACGCGATCGCTTTTCAAGAAGTACCGCGACGCGGCCGATTACGCCCGGGTTTCCCAGGAAGCGTTGGAGAAAGATATCCAGAGTACCGGTTTCTTCCGCAATAAGGCGAAGAGCATCCGCGAGTGCTGCAAGATTCTCGTCGAACAGTACGATGGCAAGGTGCCGAATTCGATGGAGGCGCTCGTGGCTCTACCGGGGATCGGCCGGAAGACGGCCAACGTCATCCTGGGCAACGCCTTCGGGGTGAGTGACGGGATCGTCGTTGACACGCACGTAGGCCGCCTCGCCCGACGGTTGGGCTTGAGTGACCACAAAAACGCGGAAAAGATAGAAACAGACTTGACTGAACGCATTCCGAAGAAGGACTGGGTGGTCTTCAGCCACCAACTGATCTACCACGGCAGAAGAGTGTGCAAATCGCGTAAGCCGGACTGCGGTGCGTGTTCCCTGGAAAGTGTCTGTCCGAAGATGGGCGTGGAATAAGGTAATGATTGGAACGATGGATTTCCTTCAACTGCGAGACCGACGGATTCTGATTTTCGGCGTCGCGAACCGAAAAAGCGTGGCGTTTCACATCGGCCGGGTGTGCGCGCAGTGCGGCGCCGAATGCGTGTACGTTGTACAATCGGAGGAAGCCCGGGAGCGGGTCGCCAAATTGGTCGAAGGGGCGGCCGTTTTCGTCTGTGACGTCGAGCAAGAGGATCAGATTGACCGGTTGAGGGCCGAAATCGGCGCCAAGTACGACCGCTTTCACGGGATGGTCCACTCAATCGCCTTTGCCGACTTCTCCGAGGGGATGAAACCGTTTCATCAGACGCCGAAAAAGGCCTTTTTGCAGGCGGTGGACATCTCGTGCTATTCCCTCATGGCCCTGGCGGATGCCTTCTCGGACCTGTTCACGAAAGACGCCTCGGTCGTGACGATCTCCATCTCGACCACGCGGATGGCAAGCGAGAACTACGGCTATATGGCCCCGATCAAAGCGGCCCTCGACTCGTCGCTGGCATTTCTGACGAAGTCGTTCAGTTCTTTTTCGAACGTCCGGTTCAACGCCGTCGCCCCGGGCCTTTTGAAGACGTCCGCCTCGGCCGGTATCCCCGGTTACGTCGATTCCTATCTCTACGCGGAAAAAGTCATCCCCCGAGGCCGGGCCGTGGAGACCGAGGAAGCGGCGAACGTGGCGGTGTTCCTCTTGAGCCCCCGCTCCAGCGGGATAACCGCCCAGAAGATCATCGTTGATGCCGGAATGTCGACCAATTATTTCGATGCGGCAATCGTTCGGCGACCATTTTAGCCCAGAAATCGCGATCCCAGGCAGTATCCTCCATTGAAAAAAACCGCACCGGTTTTCATAATGGCCTTAGTGGCATACCAGCGGCTTCTGGAGCTGGGGCCACTTTGATGGGGGGGAACGTGTTCTTCCATTGTCACATTCACATTTCTCATGGGAGGCTCGCCGCCATGACAGGCCGAAAAGCCAGAGGTTTTACCCTCGTTGAACTACTCGTCGTCATCGCCATCATCGGCATTCTGATCGCCCTGCTGCTGCCGGCCGTTCAGGCCGCGAGGGAGGCTGCGCGGCGAATTCAGTGTGCCAACAATTTGAAGCAGATTGCTCTGGCGGCACAAAACTACCACTCCGCCATGGAGAAGTTTCCGCCTGGAGCGGCCAGTTGCTGCTGGGGAACGTGGCTGATGGGACTGCTCCCCTACCTCGAACAGATTGACAACTACGACCAGTATGTATGGGGGGTATGTTCATATACGTCTCTCGGTGACGCAAGCCGGTATGGAAGTAATACGAACCGACCGATCACGACACAGCGATTCGACTGCTACACCTGTCCCAGCGATCAGCCGTCCGCTCATTACGAGGGACTGGCCGGCAAAGTAACCTGCCACAACTATGTAGCCAACTACGGGAACACCGGATTTGTCGTTGGTGCATACGGTGACACGGTCGCGGGCCCCGTCAAAACGATGTTCGGCATTGAATTCAAGGGGGCGCCCTTTACGATCAGCGGGTGGAGGACGGACGAGCCGAACCATCCGGACCATCATCCCATACTTCTCTACAGCATTCGTGACATCTCCGACGGAACCAGCAACACGCTGATGTTCTCCGAGACCGTCCAGGGCCAACCCGGCTCGCGCGGAAGCGACCTCCGCGGATTCAGTTGGTGGGGGTATGCATCCGGCTTCGAAACCTATCTGACGCCGAATTCGCCCGAACCGGACGTGATGCAGGATGGTTGGTACTGCGATCCGACCGGCCCAGGAAATCCCCCTTGTACTTCGCATTCGACCAGCCGCCCAATGACGATGGCCGCGCGGAGCCGTCACCCGGGTGGCGTAAATACGTCCAACTGTGACGGTTCCACCCGCTTCGTCTCCAACGACGTCGACCGGCACGTGTGGCTGCTCATGGGGTCTTCGCAAGACGGAGAACCATTCGAAATGCCGCAGTGACACGAGGCAAAAGAGGAAGACGGCCGACGGGCTCAGGAGACTGCTGGACGCCGCAAGTCCCTTGCGTCTGGTGATCACTTCCGTTATCTTGGGGTGGCGGTCCGTTTCACGCCGATCCACGTCAAGCCCCCGTCCCCGTTCCCCTGGCAAGAGCTTCGAATGACGCGTCACCACCACGTTGCCCACGTCCGCCTTTGGTTGCTCGTCTTTTTGTTCGTTCCATCTTCCGGCCAGAGCATTGAATGGCATCATCCGCTGTATCGTGACGGAGGCGGCTGGTGGGATGCACGGATACCGGTCGAGATCGAGAACTTGTCCGAAACGCCCGCGGCCGGCGCGCCGCTGGCATTGGAAATCGCACGCGATTCGCACCTCGCCCAATTGATCGGCCAAGCAGCCGAGTCGGTTCGGCTGTGCAACGCCGAAGGTGCCGAACTGCGTTTTCGATTGCTCGATCCGCACGGCTCGGAAGTTCGCCGGGGACCGATTCCGCCGGAAAGCCGTTTGATCGTTCCGGTCGAATGCGCGGCGAACGCGAAAACGACGTACTTCGTTTACTTCGATAACACCCGCGCCGGAGAACTCGCGGACTTTCTGTCGGTGCGTACGGATATCGTTAATGGAGGTGTCGAACTCGGAACGGGAAGCGCCCCGACCGGATGGCAGCACGACCGGCCGGATGCCGACCACCGGGCCTCGTGGGTGTCGGACATGGCGCGCTCGGGAACCCGTTCGCTCAAGACGGTCGTCTCCGAGGGGGCCGAACCGTCCTGGGTCGCCACGCGGCAACACGGCATCGCCATCTCCGGCGGCGCCAGGTATGCCGTACGCGGGTGGGTGCGAGGGGAGAATGTGGCCGGCGACGCCGGTCTCTACTGCCACGTCGGAAACGCGGGAAAGCCGATGATGCTGGCCCCCAGCGGCAAGGCCGGCGAGGGGACGTTCGACTGGAAGGAAGTCCGCATCGAATTCACCGCGCCCCATGAGGCCGACACGCTGAGCCTGGGGACGATGCTCCACGGCAGCGGAACTGCCTGGTTTGACGACATCTCGCTCGAGCGTCTCGACAAGGGCGATTCGCCGCGATTCAAGGCATCCCCCCTGCCCTGCCGGCGCCTCGGGATCACCCGACCGGACGCCTCGCCGGAATGGCTCGATTCAAAACGGTTCGGCCAGGGCGACTGGAACTACCGCGCCACGCTCACCGCCGCGACATTATCGGACGTTGCGGACGCGGATTCCCTCCTGTACGTGAACACCGCCCCCCTCACCGCAAGGTTCGCTCGCGAGGTGAACCTGGATTCGCTCCGGGTGACCTGCGACGGAATGCCGGTTCCCTTCTTCCGCCTGGAAGACTCGGTGCTCATCGCGGCCGATATTCCTCCGCGGACCGCGAAGACCCTTTGCCTCTACTACTCGGACGACCCGAACGCCACGACGCAAGAAGGAACCGACTACGCCGATCTGCTCCACAGCCGTTACAATCTGGTGAAGAACCCCAGCTTCGAATCCGGTGGAGCGAGTCCCAACGACTGGAAACCGACTGGACCGGTACAAGAGGGAATGCTCGCCAAAGAACAGACCTCCTCGGCGGGACTTGGTGAGTCGTGCGTGCGGCTTACCGTCCCTTCCGGAACACCGCCGGGATGGCGCGGCTGGACGCAGTCGCTGCCGGTCTCGCCGGATACGTTCTATCTGCTCTCGGGCTACGTTCAGTCATCGGACTTGAAGGGGGTCCGTTTGGCGGAGTTCGACCCCCAGGCCGAAACGCCGACCGGATACGCCAGCATCCACGTCCATTTCCACACAGCCGACGGCGGACTTTGCACGGAAGACGCCTTCTCGTCCATCGGTCCCCCCGTTCAAGGCACGGCCGACTGGACATTGCTGTCGAACGTGTTCCGCACCCAACCCGACGCGGCGAGTCTCTCGCTTCACCTTACCATGGAGTCGACCGGGACGCTCCGCCACGACGGAATCCTGGCGGCAAGGATCCGTCCTTGCGCGGTCTCGCCGGTCCTGGAGTTCCGCGGCGGCGACTCGGCTCCCCCTATCGCGGTCTGGCCGGTGAACGCGATCCGCAAGGTTTTCCAAGAAGATTTCGCCCCGCCGGTACCGCAATCGGCGAGGATTACCCTGGCACGGAATGAAAAGGAGCCGCTCCAATTGGCGGTCCGCGCGAAGAGGGACATCGCGGAGGTAACCGTCGACTGCTCTCCCCTTTCCGGGCCGGAGGGAGCCGTTTTAGACGATATCGAGATCGGCGTCGTCGGCTATGTTCCGGTCGATTACCCGACCGGCTACTACCAAAGCCGTTCCCCGTCGTGGCATTTGAAGCACCCGACGAAGCCCCCGATCTGCGACGGTTGGCCCGGCATGTGGCCCGACCCACTGTTGCCGACGGACACGTTCGCTTTGAAGGCAAACCAGACGCAGCCGGTGTGGATTACGTTTGGGGCGTCGAGGGAGACACCGGCCGGTGAATACCGCGGCACCGTGACGCTGTCCCATGACGGAACGACGCTCGCGGCCGTTCCGGTGACGGTCCGGGTCTGGAATTTCACGTTGCCTGATGAAAACCACGTAAAGGCGGTCTACGACGTCCGCCTCGGTCCGGCCGGAACGGAGCCATGGAACGGGGAGAATCAGGAGGAAATCTACCGGAACCTTCGGAAATTCATGGCATCCCGGCGGCTCTGCGCCGACACGGTCACGCCGGTGCCGCGGATCGAGTACCAGGACGGCCGGGCCGTGTGCGATTTTTCGGAATTCGACGCGGCGGCCGAGGTCTACTTTGGCGAACTCGGCATGAAACACGCCTACACCCCTTGGCAGTTCTATCTGTTCGGGTGGGGACACCCGCCGGGGAAGAAATTCGGCGAGCCCCCCTACCCGGGCGAGTTTCCCTACGAAAACGCCGACCGCTCCCAGCTCCGACCGGAGTTCAAGAAGGCCTATCAAACGTGCCTCAAGGCATTTTGGGACCACGTCAAGGAAAAAGGCTGGAGCGACCGATTCCTCCTCTATATTTCGGACGAGCCGTTCTTTGCCGAGGAGCCGATCCGCGCGCAGATGAAGGCACTGTGCGAGATGATCCACGAGGTCGATCCCGACATCCCGATCTACTCGAGCACCTGGCACCATGTTCCGGCGTGGAACGGATCACTCGACGTCTGGGGAATCGGCCATTACGGCATCGTGTCGCCGGAGGTCATGGCCCAGCGGCGTGCCTCCGGAGACCGCATCTGGTTCACCACGGATGGGCAGATGTGTACCGACACCCCCTACTGTGCCGTCGAACGGTTGCTACCGCACTATTGCTTTATGTATGGCGCTGAGGCGTACGAATTCTGGGGCGTCTCCTGGTTGACCTACGACCCGTACCGCTACGGCTGGCATTCCTATATTCACCAGTCCTCCGCGCCCGGCGACGAGTACTACGTCCGCTATCCGAACGGCGACGGTTTCCTTATCTACCCCGGCAAGCCGATCGGCCACGCAGGTCCGGTCAGTTCCATCCGTCTGGAACAGGCCCGCGAGGGGGTGGAAGACTATGAGTACCTTTACCTGCTGCGGCAATTGCTAAACCGCGATCCTTCCAACGCCGAGGCGAAGGCGGCCCTGGTCGAAGCAGCCAAATTGGTACCGATTCCCAACGCCGGCGGCCGGTACTCCAGCAAGGCCCTACCGGATCCGGACGCGGTTCTTCGCCTGAGGAAAAGAATGGGCAGCGTACTGGACGAGACCGGTCCCTGAGGACCGCTGGAAATACCGCGACTCTCGATATCCCGACGTCCGGCTCTCAACTTACCCGCGGGAGCACCTCGAACGGCAGCGCGTGAGCGTCGTATCCGCGCCTCGCAAAACATCCATACGCGGCGACGGCGGCGTTGGGGTTGTTGTTGGTGATCGGATTCTCGGCGAGGTAGTTCGACATGCGGCACCCGAAAAGGGAGACGGTGGCGTGGTCCGAGCCTTCAATCAGAAGATAATCCCTGCTAACGGTCCGCTGCATGCCGTCGATCTCGACACTGGGCGTCGAAAGGGCTCCGTTGGGCCCGCAGAAGCTCTCCACGGCCGTCAATGAAGTGTGGCCCATTCCGTCGATGATGATCGGGTGGTTGTCTTCGATTCGCCCGGCCGCGTTGGCGATAATCGAACCTTGCGCGATCTGCCAGTTGCGGTTGAACTGGTTGTCGCCGCTCTTGTGGATGCCGACGGCGACGCAGTCGAGATTGAAATTCGTAAGCTGGCCGTACGTCGCCGGCCCCAGGCGGATTCCGCCCCAGGTGCCGAACGTGAACAGGTCCATCAATTGGGCGTTGTCGGTATGATCGATGCGGTAGGCGAACGTCTTCCGGTCGACGACGCCGTCGATGACGTCGCGCGAGTACCCGCCATCCGCCAGCCGGCGGATGGCGGGGTTGACGTGGCAGTGCAGAACCCGAGGAATATCGTAGCAGTAATCGATGTCGATGAACCGGCCGCTCAGAGGGTAGGCGAAGCAATGCTCGAATCGCATCAGTTCGGTCACCTTGCCGGCGGATGCCTGGGCAGAGGTGAAGTCGAACGTGATGAAGTCACCGAAGAACGTCAACTCGGCCATCGTCACCCCGAACACCGGCTTGTCGGGGTCGCGGACAATCGTAGGGGGATACTCGATGACCTTCCCCGGGTCGCGCACGGTCTGGTCCGGATACCAGAATTGCAGGCCGCGTACTTGGGTGGCCGATTCGACGGTGAGGAACGGTCGATCGGTCGATTCGATCCGGAAGACACTCCCGACCGGATGCCGCCGCTGGGGGTGGCTGGTGGAGCGCGGGACGGCCGCGTTGACGCCAAGGAGCGACGCGTTCTGCCTCAACAGAAGCCCCGACTCCACCGCGTAGGGCTCGTCCGTCGGCTCGATCAGAATCGCCCCGCCGCGGACCGCGGCCCAGTCGATCGCCGCCTGGAGGGCCTTGCGGTTCTCGCCCGGCGAGGCGCCCGGACGCATTCCGAACGCGGAGGCGGCGCGAATCGTCGACTCCAGGGCATCCTCCGGCTCACCGCCGCGCAGCGGGGAACATACCGAAGCCCCCAAGGCGGCCGACAGGGCCAGAGTTCCCCCACCAAGCCAACTCCTGCGATCAATCTTGGAATCACTCACCGCATCACTCCCGAAACGCTTGTTATTGGTCAATGTTCACTCAAAACGCCCCGCCTTTTCCAGCAGTCTTATTGGGCTTGGACCAACGAATCCGCGTCAGTCGGTCATTCACGGTAATCCATGTCTGGTCTTCATTGATTACCGTGGAATCGAAATTCCCGGTCGCTTTGCCCCGTTCCCCGACGACGACGCGTTCCGTTTGCTTCAGGACGCACAATCGGTCTGGATCGACCTGAGCCATGAACAGTGGAGCGCGATGGCGCATGATGTGGTCATTCTTTGCGCCGCGCCGGGTATAGACCAGAAAGAGCGCATCGGAGTGAACCGACCATTTCTGCTGCGTATTGTAACTTCCCAAATCGGTTCCGTCGTCGAAGGTCCACGTCCGGATCGGTCCGAAACGCAGCCCGTCGTCGCTCGTGGCGACGAATCCCTTCTTGTCGTTGCGCATGGTCATGTAGTACCGTCCCTGGAATCTCACGAGGCCCGCCTCGTAAAGACCACGCGGGACCGGGTGATGCAGTTCGTTTCCCTCCTCCATGTAAACGAGAGAGCCGCCGTCGAATTCGCAGCGGACGACGACCGCGGGAGAACAAAACGGCTCGCCTTTCGGGATGCGGTAGATCGGGAGAAGAATCGTACCGTCCTCCTCCACGGTCCATTGGCCGTGTGCTCCGTTGAAATAATGCGCGTCGTTTTCCGTTTCCGGAAACTCGAGCACCGTCCAGGCGCCCCAAACGTCGCTCCGCGGATCGTAGACGGCATAGACCGTGTCACGGCGGAACCCGTACCCGGCAAACCCCGTCCGCGTATATCGCGCGGTATGACCGATCCCGAGCACCTTTCCGGTCGGCGGGTGGAAACCGAGCTGAAAATCGCACACGCCGACATTGGCGACCTTCGTTCCGTCGTCGACCTTTCGCCATCCGAGTTGATCCAACGGAGTGGGACCTCGCCACGTCTTGCCGAGGTCATCGGTCCGCATCGTCTCCAGACCGGTGAAGAAGTCACTGCCGAGCGCCCTTTGTACCGTGAGGACGACAGCCTCGTCGCCGTTCTTTCCGAATCCGGGAATGGACGCTGGCCGCGGCTGAAACCAGCTTCCCTTGGGACTGTCCGGGAGGAAAACGGTCTCCTCGATCGTGTAGGTAAGCGAGCCGTCGGCCGTGCCGCCGGCCGTATCGGCGACCTTGTAATCCTTATCGACCGCTCCGGCGCGAACGGTGGCCACTAACAGAAGCGACATGAAGGCAATCGGAATTGGCGTAGCGCGCATGTTTCGTAACTCCTATCTTCTCGTAAAAACCGCCGATTTGACACCCCCGGGCCCCGTTAATACTACCTTCCGGAACGACCTGACAACATCACGACGAACAACGCCAAACCGACCAACCCGAACGCCGGTTCCGGCACCGCGGCGACCGCGCCCCAGTTCGCGCGGACGATGTCCAGATCGTCCGACCCCACGACGCCGTCGCCCGATGGGTCCCCCTCGAAAGGCCCGTGCGCCGGTTTTCCCCAATTCGCGCGGACGATGTCCAGATCGGAACTGCCGACGCGGCCGTCGCCGTCGAGATCGCCCGGAAGGTCCGAGGGAAAACGGACACTCACCCACACGACCCCATTGCTAAGAATATCGCCCACGCCCGACCCTTTCTCTCCCGCGGTGTAGATAAGCGTCGGGACTCCGATTTCGTTGAAACCGGTGGGACGCTCGATACTCGGCAGCCAGTTCGCGGAATTAGGGTCCACGTTGGAGACGACGACGCTGGAGAAGGTCGTCCCGCCGTCGTTCGATTCCATCCAGACGACTTCGCTCGCAGGACCACCCCACAAATCGTCGTAATTCGTGTCCGAACACATCGTCGCCGTCACGAAAATGCGGCCGTCCTCGTTAATGGTGATCCCGCCGGGCATACCCAATCCCCAGCCCTCGGGAAGCACGTCGCATTTTTCGTTCAGCCCCGTCTTGTTCCAGGTGCCGTCCCCGTTGGGCGTCGCGATCCACGACTGGCGGGGAAACTCGTGGTCCGTCATCGTGTTGTAAAGCAAATGCGGAATCCCTTCGGGATCGACCGCGAGACAACCGGCGCGGAGCGTGGCCCCGCTGGTGTATTCACTCCACAGCGAAGGGGGGACGCTCTCGACGATATCCAAGGTATCCTCCGTTCCGGGAAGAGCAATGGGAGATCCGTCCGACTTCGTCCACGTCTTACCGAAGTCGGTACTCTTCATATACCCTATGGCGTGGCTGGAACCGGAAGCGTAGAAGCGAGCCATCAGGTGGAGCGTCTGGTGATCCGGTCCCCAGCAGAGCGATTCCTGGAAATGGGAATAATTGTTGTAAGACGACCGCAACAACGTCGTCGACTCGGTCCACGTCCCCTCGGGCTCCTTTTCGTACAGTTTCACTCCCCATTTCGCCGCGTCGCTCGTCCTCGCCGTGACATACAGCGTGTTGTCCGGGCCGACCACCATCGTGGGATAGGTACATTTCGAGCCGAAAGAGACCGAATCGGTCCACTCGGTGGCGTCGTTGGGCCGGACCGACCTCCGGTAGCGGAAGGCGTGGTGGTGGGGGTAGAAGACCACGTGCAGATACCCCTCGCCGTCCACCGTCAAGGCCGGACCACCGTGATTGTCGTATGCGCCCCCGAGCGTGACCGTCTCGGACCACGTTCCGGTTGCATGGTCGAGCGTGCGGATTCTCGCGATGAAGTGGCTCCCTTCCGAATCGAGCCACGTCACGTGGGTTTTGTCGCCAACGGTAACGATCTTGTTCGTCTCCGCGTAACCGGTGGCGCGGCCGCAACCGTTCTCGGAAAGGGTAAAGGTCTCGACGACCGTTGCGGCCGCGACCAGAGCCCCGCCGACGGGAATCGACGAGAACAGGACAAACGTAATCAGCAAAGACGAACGCATTGAGGGGCCTCTCGTTTCGGTGGGAGTCGAAAACCGGCACTTGGCACCGACCCAGACACACCTCCAAGATACCGTCATGAGTCTCCCGAGTAAACGCGTTTCGGCATCCCAGACTCCCGACCGGGTGCAAACGGCCAATAGAAGAAAACTGTTATTCCATCCAAAACGCCTTTCTCTCGAAACGATTTGGTCGCGGCGTTCACCCTCTCTCGCTCCCACGAGCTATATTTCTACACGCTCCGGGGGCGACAACAGGTAAGAAGGACTTCGCGAGGAGAATGTCTCTGGGAACCATTCGAGTATTGATCGTGGATGATTCGGCGCTGATCCGCGCACTCCTGGCCGATCTTCTCGCGCAATATGCGGACATCGAGGTCGTCGGAAAGGCAGTCAACGGAAAGCACGCGGTCGACTTGGCTCGAGAGCTGCGACCGCACGTCGTCATTTTGGACCTCCAAATGCCCGTCTTGGACGGACTGGCGGCACTCGACGCGATTCTCGAAACTCACCCCGTTCCGGTCATTGTCTTCAGCGCCGCCTCACCCCACGGGGCCGAGACGGCATTGGAGGCACTCGACCGGGGGGCGGTCGATTTTCTCCCGAAACCATCCGGCAGGGAGCAAATTCGAGCGATAGCCGGCGGAACTCTGGTCGAACGGATTCGCGCGGTCGCATGGTCGCGCCCCTCGCGAAATGAAACGAACCAAAACGCGCCGCGTCGGCACCGGTCTCCCAAAAGGTCGCTCGAACCGGCGGTTCGGAATGAAGCGGTCGAAAAAGCACTTGCCTCATGTGCCATCGCGATCGGAATCTCCACGGGCGGGCCCCCCGCCCTGGCAACCCTATTTCGCCAGCTTCGTCCCCCGCAGCCCCCGATCTTCGTCGTCCAACACATGCCGGAACCCTATACAAGTTCTCTCGCCGACCGGTTGGACGCGTTGACGGACTTGATGGTGCGAGAAGCAACCTCGGGTGAGCCGGTCCGACCGAATCGCGTATACATCGCCCCGGGGGGACACCACATGCGGGTCCGGCCAGGGGAACCACCTCACGTCTCGTGCGTCGATGGCCCCCCGGTAAGACGGCACAAACCGTCCATCGACGTCCTGATGGGGAGCGTCGCCGAGGTTTTCGGACCGTTCGCGACCGGCGTCATCATGACCGGGATGGGACAGGACGGGGTTGAGGGATGCAGGGCGATCATGGAAGCCGGCGGGATTGTCTTCGGGCAAGATGCAGCGACGTCCGTCGTCTATGGGATGAATAAGCTGGCCTTTAGTCTGGGGCTCGTTCAGGAACAGTTCTCCGTCACCTCCGCGGGGAGAGTGCTGCACCGCCGCATCCAGGAATTGCTTCGCGGGCAAGCCGCCCTCGTCAACGGCATCCAACCCCCACTCTCACTCCATCGATAAACCATTTCGACCCCCCCGTCGTTGCTAGACATTAATATTTCATTCCGTAAGCCCTGTTTTCCATCAGGTATTTTTTTCTGATTTCTAACGCCTTATTTACCGGAAAGTCCCTTGCAGCCGTGATCGGATTGGGGCATGATGGACCCACGTTGGCGTGAAAACGCGATGGGACGAGGAGGTTTCCCCCAATGGACGGCTTCGTTTCGCGGAATTTCCCTGGGTTGATTAATGTCGAGTGACGAGTCCTTTGGCAATGCGTGGTGGTATAATAACTCTAGGGGGGGTTCGGACTTCCCGTTCGGGAAATGGTCGTCGCTTGAATCCGGTCTCTTGCCCCTTCAGCGCGGGGCGTAGAGATGCCGGGACCTGGTGCGATCTCGATATTCCGGTCGTCCCGATCGAAGTGTTTTTCGCGGCTGGTCGTTTCGGCGATTAGGCGTGATGGAGATTCGACGGTTCGCGCGCAAGTATGGCGCACTTTTTTGGATTGGTTTTCGACTGATGCCTCGAGCAACGGCGCAGAATTTTTTCGACTTGGTCCGCAGCAGCAAGCTGGTCGAATCCGACCGGCTTGAGCGTTTCATCGCCGATCTGCGCCGGCGGACCGACGCGGACGGGTTGTCGGACGTCGATTTCCTCGCGGCCCAGATGGTCGAAGCGGGCCTCCTGACCGACTGGCAGAGTGACAAAATCCTCGAAGGGCGCCACAAGGGCTTCTTCCTCGGAAAACACAAGCTCCTCGACCACCTGGGTACCGGTGGGATGAGCAGTGTCTACCTGGCGGAGCACGTTCTGATGCAGCGCCGCGTGGCGATCAAGGTTTTGCCCAAGACACGAGTCGAGGACGCCTCGTACCTGCTCCGCTTCAAGCGCGAGGCTCGCGCCGTCGCCGCCCTCAACCACCCGAACATCGTCCGCGCGTACACTCTGGATAACGAGGGGGATATTCACTACCTCGTCATGGAATACGTCGAAGGACGCGATCTCCAGCGCATGGTCAAGGAAGACGGTCCGTTGCCGCTGGAAAAGGCGGTCGACTACATTCGCCAGGCATCCGCCGGACTGGCGTACGCGCATCAGATGGGTCTCGTCCACCGCGACGTGAAACCGGCCAATCTGCTCGTCGATCCCGATGGCGTGGTCCGCGTACTCGACCTGGGATTGGCCCGATTCTCGGATGAAGAACAAGCGTCGCTAACGATCCTGCATGACGAGAACGTCCTGGGAACCGCGGACTATCTGGCGCCCGAGCAGGCCGTCGATTCGCACGGCGTAGACGGCAGAGCCGATATTTACAGCCTTGGATGTTCCCTCTATTTCTGCCTGACGGGGCATCCTCCATTCGATGAAGGGACGCTTCCGGAGCGACTCCTGAAGCACCAGAAGGATCCGCCGCCGCCGATTCGGAAGGAACGACCGGACGTTCCCAACGACCTGGTCTCCATCTGCCTGAAGATGATGGCGAAAAAGCCCAACACGCGGTTTCAACGGATGGAGCAGGTTTACCATTATCTCACCAAATGGCTAATCTTCCACGGGTACCGCACCGACGGCGCGCTCGAAAAGGGACGTGGGTCCTCGGGCAAGTTGGGGGCCGTCGCGAAGGACGCCCGGGAGGCGGCTGCGCAAAGCGACCGGGACGGTGGGAGCGGCTCGGGCCGAGGGTCGAAGGGCCCCGGTTCGGGCACCAGGCAGCGGCCGGAATTACCGGTTGCGCCGGGAAAGGGCGCCCCCACCCCGACCCACCAAGGGACGCTGTCCAGTTCGGATTACGAAACCGTCCGTTCCTCTCCGCGGCCGATCCAGCCGCCAGGAGGGCGACCGGCGTCGCCGGGACCGAAACGTCCCGCGAACATCGCCAACGACGACCTTTCGAGCAGCTTTCCCGACTTGTTCGCGAACTTGCCGGACCCCAGTCTACTGGTGAATCCGGGCGATAACCGGCCGCTCGGCTCCCCGCTGACGAAGTCGCGAAAGCGCCACGAGGAGACCCGTTTTTGGCTTTGGGTGGCAATCGCCGGCGGGACCTGCCTGGCAATTATCCTCGTGCTCTTGCTGTTAATCCTTCTGTAAACTCACTCCGGCATCGCCTCGAGCAATTCCGACACGTAATCGCCTATTTCGGTGACTACTTCTTCCTTCGTTTTCGTTCCGACCTCCGCCATCCGGCGGACGATTGCCGAACCGACGATGAGGCCGTCGGCGACCGGAGCCAAGGCGCGGACGTGCTCGGGACGGCTGATTCCGAACCCGATGCAGACCGGAAGGGGAGTCTCCGTTCGAAGCCAGGCGACGTTATCGGCGATGCTCGTCGGTAGGGCCGTCCGTTCACCGGTGATCCCAGCGACCGAAACATAGTAAATGAAGCCGGTAGTCCGCTCGGCGATATTCAGCGCTCGGTCCCGGGGCGTCGTGGGGGCGATGAGTTGAATGAGGCTGAAATCGAATCGTTTGCAGATTTCCGCGAAACCGGAAGCCTCGTCCGCCGGCAGGTCCGGAACAATCGCGCCGGCGATGCCCGATTCGGAGGCGAGGCGAACGTATTCTTCCGGCCCGCGCCGATGGATGATCGCGTAGCTCACCATCGTGACGAGGGGTGCCTCGATGGTGGGAGTGAGCGCGGCGGCCATGTCCATAATCTTCGCCACGGTGACGCCTTTCCCCAGCGCCCTGGAGTAAGACGCCTGAATCACCGGTCCATCCGCGATGGGGTCGCTGTATGGAATCCCCAACTCGCACATGTCGCTGCCGCGTCCCACGAGTTCGCGGATCACCCGTGAAGTGAAGCTCAGATCGGGGTCCCCCGCCGTCAGAAACGGCATGAATGCCTTGCGATTATGCCTCTTGAGATTCGAAAAAAGCGTATCTATGGCGGACATCAGCGCTCTCCTCGCTTGCGGGCGGCCCCGAGGCGCGCGATTTCTGCCGCGTCCTTGTCGCCTCTTCCGCTCAGGCAGACCAGTATTACGTCTCTCTTGGCCATCTTCGGAGCGATCTCGATCGCCTTGGCGACGGCGTGTGAACTCTCGAGCGCGGCGAGGATTCCCTCCGTTTTCGCGAGCATCTCGAAGGCGTCCAACACCTCGCCGTCCCGAGCATTGGTGTACTCCGCGCGATGCATGTCCTTCCAGAAACTGTGTTCCGGCCCGGTTCCGGGATAGTCGAGACCGGCGGAGATGCTGTGGACGTCGGCCGTCTGCCCGTCTTCATCCTGCATTACATAGGAATAACTCCCGTGTAGGATCCCCGGTTTTCCAAAACACAAGGGCGCCGCGTGCCGACCGAGGGCGGACGAATGTCCCCCAGCCTCGACTCCGAGGAGCTTCGTTCCGACGTCCTTGAGGAATGGGTAGAAAATCCCGGCGGCATTGCTGCCCCCCCCGACGCAAGCGACGATCAAATCCGGTAAACGACCGATCTGTTCGAGCGACTGGGCCCGCGCCTCGCGTCCGATGACGGACTGGAAATCGCGGACCATTTGCGGGAAGGGATGGGGTCCGATGACGGAACCGATGCAATAGTGGGTCGTCTCGACCGTACTCATCCAATCGCGCATCGCCTCGTTGACCGCGTCCCGGAGCGTCCGGGAGCCGCTCTCGACCGGCCGGACCTCAGCCCCAAGCAGTTCCATGCTGAAGACGTTGGGACGCTGCCGGCGGATGTCCTCCGAACCCATGTAGACGACGCATTCCAGACCGAACCGGGCGCAGGCGGTGGCCGTCGCGACCCCGTGCTGGCCGGCCCCGGTCTCCGCGATGACCCGCTTCTTGTCCATCCGGACGGTCAACAACGCCTGCCCCAAAGTATTGTTGATCTTGTGGGCGCCGGTGTGATTGAGATCTTCCCGCTTCAAGTAGATCTGTGCCCCGCCGCGCTGTCCGCTTAGGCGTTTCGCGTGATACAGGGGAGACGGCCTTCCCACGTAATGCGCATAGAGGTCGGCCAGATCGCCCCTAAAACCGGCGTCTTCTCGGGCCTTCGTGTATTCGGCCGTCAGCTCTTCGAGCGCGTGCATCAACGTCTCGGGAACATACCGACCGCCAAACGCACCGAACCGGCCTTCCGGACTCGGGGCGTTGCATAGGTTGTGCATGATAATACCTTAATGGAGGAAGGAAATCGGCCCCGCATGTCGGCTGGGACCACGACTGACGGGACACGCTGCTTCAAGGATAGGTTCGTGAAGTCCCGGTCGTATCGCGAGGGCCACTCTATCACGGGCCGCGCAAATACCCCCCGCCCAAAAACATCCTTAATCGTGGACCAATCCCCCTGGGAGGTGGCAACCAGAACCGGGGTCCCCACCGGAAAACCAGTCAGGTCCGGTTCAAGTCTATTCATTCTAGGGTGCCGAGCGGAAACGCTCAAGTCGCCTCATCACCCAGTGGAGCCAAATGGGAAGACGCGGTTCGGACCTCAAAAAGCTCAGGACTTCATTGCGAGCAATTATGGCTTGGCTTAGACAATCGGGAATTCTTTCGTGAAAAGAAAACACACTCATTTCCCTGCATAGGCGTTACAATAGCGCGGAGTTTTGGGGCAGGTATGCCGGACATGCCAACCAAAGGCGATCGGAACCCCCTCGATCTGGGGATAGCTGGCCAGGTTTCCGTGTACGAGTTTCCGCAAAATCCATTTTCGAGGCAAAAGAGAATCGGCCAGGTCGTCTCGGGCAATCCCAGGACGGCCGTGTCGTGGCCGACGACCCGTGCGGCGACCAGGTGCGTTTCGATCTTCCCGCGGTCCGACGTAACGGGGCGGAAGTAGCAGTCGTAGAAGGCCATGATCCGCATCGGTTCGAGGGCAGCGCCGAAGAAGTCGCCGGTGACGACGATGCGTTCGAGAACGCTGCCATAAGGGCCGATGGCCGTTAGTTGGGGACTTCCCATTTCAATCCCCGGCACGGTTTCGGGGAATTCCACGTAGAGCCGCAGCTTCTTCTCCGCGGCGAGCCGATAGTCGGCCTCGGTGATGGGGGTGGGCGTTTGGGGGTAGTCGCCTGCCAGAACGAGGACCCCGGATCCCTCCGGGGCTTTGGCGATCGCCTCGCTCGGCGTATCAAACCGTGACGTTTCATGCCCCGTCGCCTTGACCAATTGATAGATGTCGCTGTCCTCGCCGCAGGAGAAAGTCAGCCCGGCGGCGGCGCAGAAGGCGGGAATGCAAAGCGCCAACGCGGTACAGGCCAGCGGCAACAAGAGTCGAAAACGGGTCATCAGTGGTCCTTTCATAAGCACAGGGCTAGAGCTTCACGTCCCCTTGAAGCCTCCTGATTTTGATATTCGAAAACGTCCCCTTTCCGTCGCGGGTCTCCAGAAACAGGTCCCCGCGCGAATGGGCATACACCCGGTGGCAAAGCGAGAGCACATCGTCGATGAATACCTCCATGACCGTTCCGGAAACGAACAGCCGCACCTTGAACGGGCGCCCCACGGGAAGCGGGTGTGCCCGGCTTACCAGGACCTGGCGGTTGTCCCAATCGTTGCAGGGCCGAAAGACGATCAGCCCTTCCTCGGGCTGCAAGTCGATTTGATACGCGGCACTGAGATTCGGCTCCGCGCGGAAGAAAACGACCGCGTCCATCGCCTTGCGGTCGAGAGTGACGTCCATCTCCAGATAAAAGCTCTCCGGCATTCCCGGCAAGTGAAGGAGGTTGCACGTGCCGGCCGCCTTGGAGGCGGCGTCCGACGCGCCGACGGTCCAGTCGCCGGTAAGCGGTTTCGCCGCCGCGAGAATCGGTCCTTCCAGGGCGGGCTTCGCGAGGATCGCCTCGATCAACTCCGGAATCACTCGCTCGGTAACGCTTCCGTCCTTGTGGAAATCGAGCTGCCTGGGAATCGCCAGAACCTCCGCATTGATCAGGTCGGCGAAATCGTCTTCCCCATGCCGTCCGCAGATGAACGGGAATGTCACCCAGCGCTTGCCGTCCGAGGCCGGGCGGGACATGGCGAAGAGCGGGGTGAGCATCAAGTCGCGGCGCGGGGGGCGCCGCCAGGGGCCGAAGGGGCTATCGGCGATCCGATAGCGCGAATTGCGGTCCAGCGTGAACAGATACCAGAAGTCCCCCTCCTGGAAAACCTGGGGACAATCGGCATGCATGGCGCTGTTCCACTTCCAGAGGGGATCGGCAAGCTGCCAGTCGAGCAGGTTTTTGCTCTTCGTCAGGCCGACGCAGCCGGAGCGCTGGGGAAAGTCGCCGGGCGCCTGCGTGCACACGAGCAGCCACCAGCATTTGTCCTGGTCGTTGTAGAATACATAAGGATCGCGGAAATTGCCCGGCGAGGCGTGGACGTTGTCCCCCACGAGAATCGGGTTCTTTTCGGACTTCTTCCAGACGAACAGATCGTCGCTTGTGGCCAGGCAGACGTTCTGGTTTCCGGTGTAGAAGCAGTAGAACTTCCCCTCGTGTCGGATGACCGTACCGGTGGCGATATTCGAAGAGTCGGCCTCTCCCGGTTCGCCTTGCCACAGGGCGATCGGCTCGATCTTCCAGTGGACGAGGTCCTTGCTGGTCCGGTGGGCGATGGCCATCCCGTTTTGCAGGTGGAACAGATGCCACGTCCCTTCGTGATAAAACGGCATCGTGTCCAGCGAGGCGCCGATCGGTCCGACGCCGTCGACCATGGGGGTTTCGGAGAGATCGATGATCCGGCCCAGGTGGGGCGTTTCCCGGCCGGACCCCGGCGAGGAGAGGAATGCCGCCGCCAACGCAACCAGCAGCGGAAACCCGTGTCGTAGTCGTTTCATAAGGCCATTCAGCCGTTTGAGAAGGTTATTTCTTCCAGATCGATTTCACGGAGTGGACCGCGAGCCGGGCAACCTCGACCGGTCCCCCTTCGCACGTCAAGTGGACGGACCTCTCCGCCGCCTCCAGCGGGAAGCCGTAGAACATGACCAGCCGGCCGCCGTTCCCGAACAACTCGATGCTGCACCGGTCGACGAGGACCCGCAATTCGAGGCGGCCGTCTATCGGCGCCAGTTTGGCCGACGAACCGTAGCACGAAACCGTCTTTGTCGCCGGATCGTAGATGATATCGATCCCGCGGACCCTAAGGCAAACCCGTTTCGCGTCGCCCGGTGTGAACCGCAGGTCGATATCGAACGTGTCGCTTTCGAATTCGGGACTCAGGCTTTCGCCGGGCTTCACTACGACGCCGTCGCGGACGAACGCTTTCTCGTGAAGCTCGCTGATGCCGCGATAGGGATACCGGCACAGCCGAATCCCGTCCTCGAAGGTCTTCAGCGTCAACTCCAGCGGAAACGACGCCTGCTGGTTGAACGGCATCCCGGGATACTCGGCGCGCTGATAGAGCCACGACATCTGAATCCGCCGTTTGTCACACTCCGGCGTGTTGCTGAAGGTTTGCGACGCATAGCCTCCGGAACCTTGGTTCATCCAGGCAACCGGCGGTTGGTGGATTTCGCCCTGGCGGGTGAACGTCGTTCCGTCGAATGTGCCGATCATGTAGGTGCAGTCGCCCCCCCAGATCACCCAACGCTTGTCGTTCATGTCGCCGTCGACGGGCAGTTCGAACATATCCGGGCAATCGCAGGCAGTCGGCATGTCGAACCGCTGCAATTCGTGCCATTCCTTCAGATCCTTCGACCAGAGCGTGATGAACCGGTTGTCCACGTCCCAGGCCTCGCAATTGAGCGTCATCACCATGATCCACCGCCGGCTCGGCTCGTGCCGGAAGACCTTGGGATCGCGATTCAACCGGGTGATCGGCCCGACGACCGGGTTGCCGTCATACTTGGTCCACGTGTACCCGCCGTCGTTGCTGTAGGCGATGCCTTGCGTTCCGGGCTTGTCGGTGCCCATATAGGTCGCGATGGTATAGAAGGCGACGATCACGTCTTCTTCGCCGGTTTTCAAGCCGGACGTATTCCGCCGGTCAATCACGCTGCCGCCGCCGGAAAAGATCGGCCCGTGCTCGTCCGGGGCCAGTACGGGGGGCAGCTCCCGCCAGTGGAGGAGGTCCTCACTGACCGCATGGCCCCAGTGGATCTTCGCGTAGTCCAGACCGGGCCCGCCGGGAACGTGCTGGGTGAAGAGGTGGTACGTCCCCTTGTAATAGAACGGCCCGTTGATATCGCTGAGCCAGCCGACCTTGTAGGTGAAGTGAAATTGCGGCCGCAGGGTTTCGCCGTAGGAAACCGTCTCGGGAGAGTTCGGCTCGCCGACGGCGACCTCGGCCCGGGAAAACGATCCCACGACGCCGGCGAACAGAATCCCCGTCAGCACGAGTCGCGGTATTACTTGCATGGAAAGGACCTCAATACTCGCTCGCGTCGACGGGTATCCCGCTGTCGCGAATCGCCAGAGTCTGATACGTTTTCATATCGACGGTTTGATTGACTCTCTTGGAAACGCACCGGAAAACGGATCGAAGGTTTACTCGTCGGCACGCGTTCCTACCTTCGATTCGGACCCTTGCCGCGGGGTTGACCTATCGTGAGGTCATCCGGCCAACCAATTTAAGGGTTCTGCATAACCACGAGTCGAAAACACTAAACGCTTCCTCATGACTGTAACAAGATTGGACGCCAAGTCAAGAGATTCCGCGGAATGCCACTTCAGCTTCGTGCGCGATGCCCTCCAAAAGACTAATCTCATCCATTCGCAGTCAACCGCTCGTTCAGAGGAGACTTACGCGACGGACCGGACGCGGCGGGAGACGGTCGGCCCCACCCCGTGGAGTCACACCACCCACTCCTGATTGGTTTTCGAATAAACCACCCGGATTCCCGGCCGTTTCCCTCTGGGCACCAACTGGAACGTCACCGCGAGCCGTCGACTTTCGAGCACCTCGCCGCCGACCACCGTCCCCGTCGCCGCCGGGGCGAGCTTCCCGTCGGCGTAGCGGAGCAGTTCCGGTTGCCAAGGATTCCGATCGATGATGAGCAATTCCTGGACGTGAAGCTTCCCGTAGAACGGCAGCCTGTCGCGAACGCGGTCGTCGGCGCTTGCGACTTCGACGAAGAAGTCGGCCGCCCCGGTGTAAAAGGCCTCCTGCCTCTTGGCGTCCTTGTTTTCGTCCAGGAAGACCGCGATGTCGGGGCACCGGTAGTCGGTCTGCCAGTCTTGCGGATCGGCTGCATAGTTCGTCCTGCCGGTTGGCAAATCCCAGGTTCGCGGGCCCCGATTCATCGTATCCTCCATTCCATTCCCCTTAACCACGCGAGAAACGGACGGCGCATATTCTAGACATTCCGAGCATTTGTCCTTAATTGACAAGGTCTTGCCTTCCCATTAGATTAAGCGAATCTCGGTCAAGGCGACCCATTTCCCCTCGTCAGGGGGATTTTGTCTCCAAAGCGCATTCCACAACAGCCGCCAACGATAGCTGTGTTTCAACCTGAAGATAGGACATCGATGAAACCGATTCGAATCCTTTCCCTTTTACTGATCCTGCTGGTCATGGCCTCTTCCCTTTCCGCGACCGATGCGACGGAGTCCTTTACGGTCGTGCCTATCCCCGATACTCCTTTCTCATAGCGAAAACGCGGTGCTGAACTCCTTGTACGCGAATCTTCGAGAAATCTTTGATCTGGAAGGATCCGGCCGGCTCATTCTCTTCAGTCTTCTGGTCGGTGTCGTTTCGGGTCTCGCGGCAGCCGGCTTTTATGCGCTGATTGAACTTTTCCAGGGGTATGTGTTGGGGGAGGTCGTCGGATATGTTCCCCCGCCGGCCGGGACAGAGGGTGCCTCGCGCGCTTTGAGTCTCCCTCAATCGTGGTGGCTCGTCTTGCTGGTTCCGACGCTGGGCGGCCTCATCTGCGGATGGATCGTCTTCACCTTCGCGCCGGAGGCGGAAGGGCATGGCACGGACGCCGTGGTCAAGGCGTTCCATCGGCTCACCGGAAACATCCGAGGGCGAGTTCCGTTCGTCAAGGCAATATCAAGCATTATTACCATTGGAACCGGGGGTTCGGCCGGGAGGGAAGGCCCCATCGCGCAGATCGGGGCCGGTTTCGGCTCCTTCGTGGGGCGCCGCTTGAAACTGACGGACCGTGAGCGCCGCGTCCTTCTCATGGCCGGCGCGGCCGGTGGCATCGGCGCCATCTTCCGCGCGCCCTTGGGGGGAGCCCTCTTCTCCGTAGAGGTTCTCTACGCGAGCACGGCAATCGAATTCTTCGCGTTTGTCCCCTGTGTGTGTGCGTCGGTCGTGGCCTACAGCATTTTCGCCGCGATTTTCGGCAACGGCGTCACGTTCAATGTTCCACAAGGGCTTGCATTTGGCGGAATCGGCCACCTTCCATTCTACTTGGTCTTCGCCGTGGTTTGCGCGGTCGTCGGATACATTTACGTCCGCGTGTTTTATGGGGCCCGCGACCGGCTCTTCAAACGTCTTCCCGTTCCTCAAACGATGAAGCCGGCCCTGGGAGGGTTACTTCTCGGGCTGATCGCCCTGCGGCTTCCCCAGGTCATGGCCGGCGGCTACGGCTGGATTCAAAAGGCATTGGACGGCGATCCTCAAATGACCCTGCAATTGATGGCCGTTTTGGTGATCGCCAAGATCGTCGCCACCTCCTTCACGATCTCCTCCGGCGGCAGTGGCGGCGTCTTCGCCCCGTCCCTATTCATCGGCGCGATGCTCGGCGGGGCGTTCGGGCAGGCCTGCACCAGGCTGTTTCCGGATATCGCCCCCGACTATAGGGCGTTCGTCCTCGTCGGCATGGGAGGATTCTTCGCCGGCGTGGCCAAGGTCCCCTTGACGGGACTCATCATGGTCTCGGAGATGTGCGGTTCCTACGACCTCCTCGTGGCGCTGATGATCGTCTGCTTCTTGAACGTCGCCCTCATTTCACAACGTTGGACCCTCTACGAAGAGCAGGTCTCGTCCCTGATCGACAGCCCCGCCCACCTGGGGGACTTCGTCGTCGATGTTTTGGCGAGAATCAAGGTCAGCGAGATATTCCAGCCCAGCCGGCCGCCGGTGCTGATCCGGGAGGACATGCCGCTGCCGGAAGTCCTGCGGATCGTCGCCGACAGCGACGCAAGCTACTTCCCAGTCGTCGATCGGGAGAACCGTCTGGTCGGTTTCTTCTCCATTCACGACACGAGGGGGGCACTTCTGGGGGATGATGGTGGCGGCCTCGTCGTCGCCTCCGACCTGGCTCGGCAGCCCGTCCCCACCATCACGCCGGATGACAACCTCCACACGGCGCTCAAAATCTACACGTCGCGGGAGGTTCACGAGATACCGGTCGTCTCTAGCGACGATCCGAAAAAGGTCCTCTGCATGCTCTCCCGAGGGGACGTTATCGCCGCCTATGACCAGCAAATGAACCTGCTGAGAGCTACCTAGGGGGGCGTTGAAGAGTTCGCCATCATCGCGGGCGCTGTCGTATGCGGCTGATGAAACGGAATTGCTCGTATTCGTTTTCGTCAATCCATTGCATCAAACGCGGTTTCTGGATAAACTGGAATTCGTGGATACCGTCCTTCGGCTGCTCGGATTGAAGACGCTGGTCCAATCGGGGGGGTGCATCACCTCGATAGAGCAGATCGGACGAGGAGGGGTTCGGCCGACGATCGTTGTTTCAACCGTTGAATAAACCGCCATGACCGTCCTTCGCCTCGTGACATTGCTTGTCTGCGGATTCGCGTCCCCCGTCGTCGTGGCTGCCGCGAACGTGGAAATCGTCGTCAACCCGTCACTCTACGCCGGAGGGGAGATCACCGCCTCGCTCAATCGGTACATGACCGATTTGCGCTGGCAGGGATACACTCCGATTCTCACCACGGAACCCTTTGCGTCGGCGGAATCGCTCCGAACCCATTTGTACACCCGCTATTCGTCCGAGGGTCTGGTGGGCGCGGTCTTCGTGGGTGATCTGCCGGTGGCGAAATTCGAGAACGCCGAGGACGGTTCGACGGCCGTCTTTCCCATCGATTTGTACTATACCGATTTGGACGGTACCTGGTGGGATCTCAATGAGAATGGTCATCTCGACTTCCACTTGGCGCTCTCCGCGGAGGTGGACGTGACACCGGAAATCTATCTCGGCCGACTGACCGTCTCCCCGCTGCTGAGTCTCGACCCCTCACGGACCGAGGCCCAATTGCTCAATTCGTACTTTGACCGGAATCACGCGTACCGTACCGGCGAGCTGACCCTTCCGAACAATGCGTTGATGTACGTGGACGATGATTGGACTACATTTGGACAGGGCTGGGCCAACGCGATGAAAGCGTCCGTCTCGGGTACCGTTGACGTCGTGTTGAGCACGGCGATTACGACGGCGGACGATTACATCGATCGGATTGCCGCCGCGACGTCCCCCGGCTTTGAAAGTATTTTTTTGGCGGCCCATTCCAACGCGGTGTTGCACGAGTTCTACCACGGCGGTTCGCTCAACGGGCGAATCTATAGCAATGATCTGGAGGAAATCGATCCCCAAGCGTTCTTTTTCCACTTGTTCGCGTGTTGGTCCGGAGATTACCAAAAACAGAAGTACATCGCCGGTGAATATGTCTTTGGTTCCCAGCACGGTCTCTTGGCGATGGCCACGACGAAAAAGGGCGGCATACTCGTTGAAAACGGAAAACAATATTACAACGCCATCGGGACCGGAGAAACCTACGGTGAAGCATTCCGACGTTGGATGGAAAACGCCGGAACCTTCGAGTACGACAGCTTCGACCGCTATTGGAACTACGGCCTGACGCTTATCGGTGATCCCTTCCTCACCGCTCAGCACTTCATTAACCCTTACCTGCCGGGCGACCTCAACGGCGATGGCGTCGTCGGAAGCTTCGATCTGAACTTCGTCCGGTCCCATTGGGGAGAGACCGTTTCGCCGGGGGAGTTTTCCTGGGGAGACGCGAATGGTGACGGGGTGGTCAATAGCGCCGACCTTGACATCGTTCGAATGAACTGGGGTCGGGGTTTGCCCTATGCCGCGGCCGCCGTGCCGGAACCGTCGCTGGCGGTGGGCCTTATCGCGGGGATTCTTTTCGGAATGTGGAGGCGAGGCGGTTACCGGCGCCCCCAATGACTCGATATTCCGCGTTCTCGGATGATCTCTGAATTACCCCCCCGTCTGGTTGACGGAAAGGACTTATAGGGGATGCTTGCGATAATCACTTCCCCCCCATTCTAATGGCATCAAGGCTGCCTCCCCTCCGGAGCGTGTTTTTCGGAATAAGAGGAGCCTCGTTCTCCATCGAACCCAGCCGCCCCCCAGCCATGCGAAAGCCGAGACATCCAGTTTTTCGCGCTAATCCCGATCCCCTATCCAGATTGCCTCGGTCGGGCAGATGCCGCGGCAACTGTCGCACCGGGTGCATTTGTCGCCGTCGATCGTGTGGCGGACGTAAGGGGTCATGGGGATCGCATCGGCGGGGCAAACCTGGGCGCAGAGGGTGCAGCCGATGCAGTCTTCGTTGATCTTGTACTCGATGAGCGATTTGCACTTGCCGGCGGGGCAGCGGCCCTCCAGGTGCGCCTCGTATTCGTCGCGGAAGTAATGGAGTGTCGAGAGGACTGGATTGGGTGCTGTTTTACCCAGGCCGCAGATGCTGCCGGCCTTCGTCATTTCAGCCAGTTCTTCGAGCGTATCGAGATCACCGCGGCGGCCTTTTCCCTCGCATATCCGCTCGAGGATGTCGAGCATCCGCCGGGTGCCGATGCGGCAGAACGTACATTTGCCGCACGATTGATCCTGCGTGAACTCCAAGAAGTAGCGCGCGATGTCGACCATGCAGTCCGATTCGTCCAGGACGACCAGACCGCCGGAGCCCATGATCGCGCCGATCTCGCCAAGCGCCTCGAAATCGACCGGGGCGTCCATGAGCGATTCCGGAACGCACCCACCGGAGGGTCCGCCAACTTGCACCGCCTTGAGCTTTTTCCCTCCGGCAACGCCGCCACCGATCTCTTCGACGATTTCGCGAAGGGTAATTCCCATGGGGACCTCGATGAGTCCGCCGCGGAGGACCTTGCCGGCCAGGGCGAAGACCTTCGTCCCCTTACTCTTCTCGGTGCCCAGTTCGGCGAATCGCCCCCCCGAGTTGCGAAGAATCCACGGCAGCAGCGAATAGGTCTCGACATTGTTGACGCAGGTCGGCCTTCCCCACAGGCCGGACTCGGCCGGGTAGGGAGGGCGGAGTCGCGGCATTCCGCGACGTCCCTCGATCGAGGCCAATAGCGCCGTCTCCTCCCCACAGACGAACGCGCCGGCCCCTTCCTTGATGGAAAGCTTGAGCGAAAAACCGCTTCCCAGAATATCGTCCCCCAAGAGATTCTCGTTTTCGCAAGTCCTCAACGCCTCGCGAATCCGTTTGACGGCAAGAGAGTATTCGGCGCGGATGTACAGAAAGCCCTCGCTCGCGCCGACCGCCTTCGCGGCGATGATCATCCCCTCGAGGACGCGGTACGGAAACGACTCGAGCAGCATCCGGTCCATGAACGCGCCGGGGTCCCCCTCGTCGCCGTTGCAAACGATGTACTTGAGGTCCCCCTCGGCCTTGCGGACGGCCGCCCATTTCTCGCCCGTCGGAAAACCGGCCCCTCCCCGGCCGCGCAGGCCGGACGTCCGGACCTCGTCGATGATCTCCTCGGGACGCATCTCGGCGAGCGCCTTGCGGAGCCCCTCGAACCCTCCGTGGCGGCGATATCCGTCCAGGTCGGTCGGATCGATCTGTCCGCAACGGTCGGTCGCCAAATGCCGCTGGCGGCCGAGGAAGGCGCAAACCGGCCCGTCGCGAACGTCGAGGGCGTGACTCTCGACGAGTCCCCGGTTTGTATCAGACATCCAATAATCGAGCCAGTCCGAGACCTTTTGCGAAGCCCGCCGAATGAGTCCTTTCGGCCGGAAGTGCTCCAGTACGACGCGCCGCGCCGTTTCCGCGTCGACGTTGGCGTAAAACGACGCCTCGTTGTCCCCGGCGGCGATTTCCATCAGCGGCGTTTGGTGGCACATGCCGACGCAACCCACCCTTTTGACGACCGCCGGTGCCCCGGACCGGGCCAGGACGTCTTCCACCGCCTCGTGGACGTAGCCGCTGCCTTGGGCAATGCAGCAAGACCCCAAACCGATACGGATTTCGCCGAAACCGTCGCCGGAAGGAGCCGCCTGCCCTCGCGGACGACCCTTCGTCGCCTCCTTCCGCTTGAGAAAATCGTCCAAAACACCGGGCACCTGGTTCGGCGCCAGCCGGCCATAGGTGACGTCGTCGATCTGAATCACCGGGGCGAGCGTGCAGCAACCCAAACAGGCGACCTTCTCGACGGTAAAAAGTCCGTCACCATCGGTATCATCTCCCTGGGGGATGCTCAACTGGTACTCCAACGCGGATTGAATCAGGCCGGCACCTTTCACGTGGCAGGCCGTCCCGTGACAGACGCAGATCATGTGCTTGCCGACGGGCCGGTGCCGGAACTGCGAGTAGAACGTGGATACGCCGGCCAGCGACGCCGGCGTAATGTCCGTCGTCTCACAAACCCGGCGAAGCGCTTCCTCCGGCAGATACCGAAACTCCGTCTGAATCGCCTGGAGGAGGGGAATTACCGCGTCGGACGACGTTCCAATACGCGAGATAATCTTATCGACGGCGGCTACTTCTAATTGCGACATGGAGACAGTCTGCACGAGGGGGGACGAACGCTGGAGGCGGATGGAATTCGATTATAGCGCCGCAACCGGCATGTAGTCAAGGAACTCACGAGAATCGGCGAATCCGTCCGGCCCATTTGCCGGCCCGCTTCAGAACGAAACGGCCCATTGAGCCCAACCCGCCAATGCCTGTCCCCCCAAGAGAAAGGGTTTCTTGATAATTGTGGGCCAAATCATAGACGAGATGGAAAATGCCGACTAAGATTGGTATTGGAGAAACTTGGAAGCATGTGATATACGTCGCTACCATGAATGGTGGTAATCGTCCCCTACGCATAAGGGAGTTGGTGGCATGGCTAGCGTGTTTGACGTTGCGGTCTACATCTTGGACAAGGTGTCAAGCTGCACGCACATGAAACTTCAGAAGCTCGTTTATTATTCGCAGGCGTGGTCACTCGTCTGGGATGAGCAACCCTTATTTGATGAGCCGGTTGAGGCGTGGGCGAACGGCCCTGTTGTTCCTCCCCTTTACCAAGCCCTGAAAGGATCGTTTAAGGTAACCCGCGAAGACTTGGGCGACAAAGGAAACGCCGAGGCTCTCAACGAAACGGCACGAGAAACCGTCGATGCGGTGGTCGACTACTACGCGCGTCACGATAGTTGGTATTTGAGCGAATTGACTCACATGGAATCGCCTTGGAAGGACGCGCGCCGAGGCTTGAGCCCGGGCGAGCGCGGCAGCACGGTCATTACGCAATCCGCGATGGCGGAATACTACGGCAGCCTGACTCCGGACAACGCATGAGCAAGAATAGGGGCAAGAGGCGGAAGTCTCCAAAGGATCTATTTCGATTCCGCCTGTCTGGTGAGAAGCGGCTATGGGGCATTCGAGACGGCAGGGCGTTTCTGATATTGTGGTACGACCAGAACCACGAAGTCTGCCCGTCGAAAAAGAAACATACATAAGACGAGGTCAGGGATTCTGGCGGCTCTCGAATGATGCCCACAGCGGTCTCTACGCCGGTACGCGTTACATGCAACCTCTTCAAGGTCGGTCCGCAAATTGCGACTGGCGGCTCATTGGGGGTATCGGCGGACACTGTACCATGTAGGGGGACGTAAACCCCTTGCATGAGGCTGCATCGACGCGAAGCACGTTGTTGCCCGCGACGATGGGTCAGGGGCCGCTGGGCGGCAACCGCCCTCCTCGTCCCCGGGGCTCGACGCAGGGTGAAAGCCCCGAACACGCGTCGCCACCCTCATTGCCCCGCCCGACTCCCCCGACTATCCTTGAATTCGGGGGAAATCAGATTCCCTGCCCCGATCCCAGCTTGAACGAGACCGTCGACCGCAACACAAAACAATCAGCCTTCCTTCGGAGTAACAAAATGACGAACACAAACAGCCCCAACCAGATCGGCCGCCGCACCTTCCTCGCCGCCACCGCGGCCGCGGTTACCGTCGTCAGGCCTTCCGCCGTTCGGGGCTCGGAGGCCAACTCGAAGATCGTCCTGGGGCTCGTCGGCTGTGGAGGCCGCGGGGGTTGGCTTGCCAACTTGTTCCTCGCCGATGGGCGTTACCAGTTCGCGTCCGTCTGCGACTACTTCAAGGAACGCGTCGACGCCGTCGGCGAGCGCGTGGGAGTCGAACCCGGCCGGCGGCATACGGGCCTGTCGGGCTACCGGAAGGTCATCGAAGATGATGTCGACGCCGTGGTCATCGAAACGCCCCCCTACTTCCACCCCGAGCAGGCCGCGGCCGCGGTGGAAGCGGGGAAGCACGTCTTCCTCGCCAAGCCGATCGCCGTCGACGCGCCGGGCTGTCTGAGCGTCGACCAGTCGGGCAAGCTCGCCACGGAGAAGAAACTCGTATTCCTCGTCGATTTCCAGACACGCGCCAACCCGCTCTACCAGGAGGCCGTGCGGCGGGTCCGCGCCGGCGACCTGGGTGAGATTGTCGGCGGCGAGGCACATTATCCCTGGCAGGGCATTGTGCACGACGTGCCGCTGTCCGCCCCGGGCGACCGGCTCAAGTACTGGTACCAGACGCGGGCCCTCAGCGGCGACGTGATCGTCGAGCAGGACATCCACACGCTGGACGTGGCGACCTGGTTCATCGACGCCGACCCCGTCAAGGCCTTCGGCACGGGCGGCGCGGCGATCCGCAAACACGGCGACATCTGGGACCATTTCTCCGTCACCTACTGGTTCCCCGGCGACGTGGCGCTGATCTTCCATTCCCAGAAGGGCATCCCCGGCGTCAAGGACGAAATCCGCTGCCGCATCTTCGGCAGCCAGGGCGTCGCCTACAGCGACTACTTCGGCGACGTCTGGATTCGCGGCCAGAAGCCCTACGAAGGGGGCAGCACCGGCAGCCTCTACAAAGACGGCGCCGTAACCAACATCGCCGAATTCCACCGCGCCATCACCCAAGCCGACCACACCAACCCAACGGTCGCCCCGTCGGTACGATCCAACATGACCGGCGTCCTCGGCCGTACGGCGGCGCTGCGGGGTGAGGTGGTGACGTGGGATGAGATGGTGAAGGCCGGTGAGAGGCTGGAGCCGGATTTGGGGGGGTTGGAGGGGTGAGGGGTTGGGTCGTCGTGAGGATTTCGAGCGAGGGCGCGGAGGGTGGCATCCGCCAGTGGGTCGATGCCATCGTCTGGGGGATTGATACCACCCGTACATGGCGTGGAACAGGTGTTTTCGAACCGCTCGGTCGCGCGATTGAACGCGGTTACTCGGCCAAGCCCTCGCAGGAACTGGCTGCCGCGATATACTGTAATTCGTCGGCATCCGGAAGGGATTTGCTGACTCCTTTCGCCAAAGGTCACAGGCCATGGGTCGCACGACGGCGGACATGGCGCGCGTTCCCCTGTAGTATCCGGCCGTAAAGACCACTCCGCTGAAGGCGATCGTGGAGGGCGACGGACCTTACGCGGGGATATCGCGGCCCAAAAGGTGTTATGAAGAAAGCCAACAAGCATTCTTGCGCGAAGCAGACATATGAGAGACCTACGGCCGCCATTGAGGTTCGACGTATCCGATCTCGTGCAGAAGGCCCGACGCCACGCCAAGAAACGAATTGACGGCGTTACGATCAACCTGCCGTTCGTCAGCTTCTCGGTGAGGCCGGATGATCTGGAACAGAAAGCGGCACGGGAGATCGTCATCCGCCTCGCGGACAAGCGCGTTCTCAATGCATTTGAGTGCTGCGATAGTTGTGTGGAGAAGGCCCTGGCCTCACTGCAGGAGATTCGTTCCCTGCTCGTCGACAAGCAGGTCGAGCTTTCCGGCCAGACGGACGGAGCAGTATACCTCCTCGTGGAACTGGTGCTGGAAGCGATTCGGCAGTTCTTCACTTTTGAGGAAGGGCTCCACAGGGAGAACCTGAACTTCCCCGGTGAGTTCCATGCGCGCATGCACCGAGCGGACCTTGAGCCTTACTTCGCGGCCCTCGAAATGCTGCGGGGGCATATCTTCCGCTGCCTCAGTCAGCTCGCGGTCATCGCTGACACGACCGTACCGAAGATTGCTGACAACATGCGGTACGAGAAAGCATGGCAGATGGACGCGTATCAGAAACCAAAACTCATTGAAGAAAGTCACGCACATCAGATGCGCGAGAAATCGGATCGTCGCTGATATTGACGACTCTCCCCCAGTTGAGATACCATGCATGATTGTCGGAGTCACCGTAGAGGGATCGAAATTAACGGAACATGAGCCAAACTCACGAAGAGCATATCGTCTCGAAGGAACGCGTAGCCGAATATGGCGAGGTTTATACACCGCGCCGGGTTGTCAACGCCATGCTCGATCTGGTCAAGCGGGAGGCCGAACGGATCGAATCGCGTTTTCTCGAACCGGCCTGCGGCACCGGCAACTTCCTGGCCGAAATTCTCGAACGCAAGCTGCATGTCGTGGAAAAGCGCTACGCGAAGAGCCAACTGGAATACGAACGCAACGCCGTTCTCGCCGTCTCCAGCATCTACGGCATCGACATCCAGGAGGACAACGTCGAGCAGTGCCGCCAGCGGCTTTTCGGTATCTTCGATCTGGACTACCTGCGCCTCTTCATAAACAAGACGAACGACAAGTGCCGCGAATCGGTCCGCTTCATCCTTGAGCGTAACATCGTTCACGGGGACGCACTGTCGCTGAAGACCATCGGCGATAACCCTGAGCCGATCGTTTTCGCCGAGTGGTCACCGGTCAATGGCAGCTTCCTGAAATGCCGCGATTTCAGCTTTCATGGTCTGTTGGAACATGAATACATAAAGAGTACGCCGCTTTTTTCTGATCTCGGAGAAGACGTCTTCATCCCCACACCAGTGAAGGAATACCCCCTGACGCACTTCCTGGAGATTACAGAACCCAGAGATGATGCGGATGACCGCAGATAAGAGGGAATCATAGAGATGTCGAGGAAGAAGGGCCAAAAGCGCAAGCAATCCGTCAATGTTGAGGAAGGCACAACGGCCAGAACAGCTTCCGATAATTCATCTGTAGCATCTGCACCATTTGCGGACAGAAGCGGTTACAATCCCGACGTGCTGACGTGCATTGCCAATCTGAGCAGCGACGAAGTATTCACGCCGCCACAATTGGTCAATAGGATGCTCGACGTGCTGCCGCCGGACCTCTGGAGCGACAAGAAGGCAACGTTCCTCGATCCCGCCTGCAAATCCGGGGTTTTCCTGCGCGAGATCGCCAAGCGGCTCGACGCTGGGCTGGAGCGGCAAATCCCCGACCGCCAGCAGCGCGTCAACCATATCTTCAGGAACCAGCTCTACGGGCTCGCCCTCACAAATCTAACGTCCCTGCTCTCCCGCCGGTCGGTCTATTGCTCCAAGACGGCTAACGGGAAGTATTCCGTCTGCGAGACCTTTCGCGCCCCCGAGGGCAACATCCGTTTCGAGCGCATCGGACATGCCTGGAAGGGCGGACGCTGTACCTTCTGCGGAGCGAACAAAGCCAACTACGAGCGCGGGGACGAACTCGAAACCCACGCCTACGAGTTCATCCACACCGCGAATCCCGAGGAGATATTCAACATGAAATTCGATGTCATCATCGGCAACCCGCCTTATCAACTCGACACAGGAGGTTCTGGCAGGCAAGCAAAGCCCATATACCACTTATTTGTTCAACAGGCCAAGAAGCTGAAACCACGTTTTCTCACGATGATTGTTCCATCGAGGTGGTTTGCCGGAGGGATGGGCCTTGACGAGTTTCGGACTGAGATGATCAACGATGATCAACTGCGTACGATTGTCGATTACATCGACGCCCGAGAGTGCTTTCCCGGCGTAGATATAGCTGGCGGGGTTTGCTACTTTCTCTGGGCGAAAGACACGCACGGCGACTGCCTTATCAAGAACAGGTTTCAGGGGGCAGAATATGAGTCAACACGTGCATTGAATGAGTTCAAGACCTTTGTGAGGTTTGGACCAGCGGTTTCGATTCTGCGCAAAGTGGCTACGAAACGTGAAGAGGCAATGACGACAATTATATCGGCCACACGCCCCTTCGGACTACAGACAAAGGACCGGCCGGACGGAAAGGGAACACTTCGCTTGGTTTCGTCTGGGGGAGACGGGAGGATTTCAGCGAAGCGCGTGACATGCGGCCATGCGATGATTAGCAAGTGGAAAGTGATGACGTCCAAGACGTCGCACGATCACGCAGGGCAACCCGACAAAGACGGCAAGCGTCGCGTGCTCTCTCGAGTTGAGTTGCTTGAACCAGATGCCGTATGCACAGAATCCTATATTATCTTGGGTGCCTTTGATCGCAAGGCCGATGCGGTCCATTGCCTTGAGTACGTTAAGTCGCGGTTTGTGCGTTTTCTCGTTTCTCTGCTGTCGTTCTCCCAAGACATAACACGTGAGCGATTTGCTTATGTTCCGCTTCAGGACTTTCGCGAACAATGGGACGATGACCGTCTATGCGAGAAGTATGGGCTTAGCGACGCAGATGTACGCTTCATGGAATCTGTAATCCGCCCGATGGAGGCGAACGGTGAGCAATGAATTCTTCCCCCCTCGCCCAGAATCGCGCCCGACAATCTATACCTATGAGGACACGAATCCACAGTATGCGGGCTTGCTGAAGGTGGGTTATACGACGCTGGACGCGCAGAGCCGCGTGGCGCAGCAATACCCGACACGGCGCCCCGGCAAACCGCCCTACCGGATCGTGCTGGAAGAACCGGCGATGCGCAACGACGGGACGGTCTTCACGGACCATGAGGTCCACCGCATGCTGCGCATTAACGGTTTTAAGAATCCGGATGGCGAATGGTTCTGTTGTGTCGTGGAAGACGTCATGGCGGCGATCATCGCGGTACGCACCGGGCAACTGAACGAGGAGAATCGGTCGTTGGATTTCCAGATGCGCCCCGAACAGCAGGCGGCGGTGGAGAAGACGGCGGCCTACTTCCGAAGTTTCCGCAAGGAGAACCACGACAAGCCGCCGCACTTCCTCTGGAACGCCAAAATGCGATTCGGGAAGACCTTCGCCGCCTATCAACTGGCGAAGAAGTGTCGCTGGCGAAAGGTCTTGGTGCTCACATTCAAGCCGGCGGTGCAAAGCGCCTGGGAAGACGACCTGAAGCAACATGTCGATTTTGGTGGCTGGCAATTCATCAAGCCCGGCGGCCTGACCTATGAAGAGGCCGACAAGAAGAAACCGTTCGTCTGTTTCGGCTCGTTTCAGGACTATCTGGGCAAGAACAAGAGCACGGGTGGTATCAAGACCAAGAACGAATGGGTTCACGCGACGAACTGGGATTGCGTGATCTTCGACGAATACCACTACGGTGCCTGGCGCGAGAGCGCCAAGGAACTTTTCGAGGCGGAGGACAAGAAGGAGATCGCGTTCGGCGAGGGCGAGGGGCTACAGGATTTCGACGAAGAGATTATGCCGATCACGACGGATCATTACTTGTATCTTTCGGGCACGCCGTTCCGCGCCATCGCCTCGGGGGAGTTCATCGAAGAGCAAATATTCAACTGGACCTACTCGGACGAACAGCGAGCTAAGCGGGATTGGGAGGGGGAGGACAACCCCTACGCCTGCCTGCCGCGCATGGTGCTGATGACGTATCAACTGCCCGACGCAATCCGGGAAATCGCGATGCAAGGGGAGTTTGACGAGTTCGACTTGAATACCTTCTTTTCCGCGGAAGGGATTGGCAAGAAGGCGGAGTTTAAGTATAAGGACGAGGTACAGAAGTGGCTGGACCTGATCCGCGGCGCATTCCAGGCGGCAACGGTGGACAATCTGAAACTGGGCGCGAAGAAGCCGCCGATGCCCTATTCCGACGCGAGGCTACTGAACCTCCTGTCGCACACCTTCTGGTTCCTGCCGAGCGTGGCGGCGTGCCACGCAATGCGCAACTTGCTGGCGCGGAAGCAGAACCGCTTCTATCACGATTACCAGATTATTGTGGCGGCGGGAAACGCCGCCGGGATCGGCGTTGCCGCTTTGCCGCCCGTGCTAGACGCCATGGACGATCCACTGCAGTCAAAAACCATCACCCTGTCATGCGGAAAGCTGACAACGGGCGTGACGGTCCGACCCTGGACGGGCATCTTCATGCTGCGTAACGCATCCACGCCGGAGACTTACTTTCAGGCGGCTTTTCGCGTGCAATCGCCTTGGACCGTGCGGAATCCGGACGGCGCGAATCCCAACGAGGAAGAGATCATCAAGAAGGAATGCTATGTCTTCGACTTTGCGCCTGATCGGGCCTTGCGTCAGATCGCCGATTACAGTTGCCGATTGAATGTGGACGAGGCCAACCCGGAAAAGAAGGTCGAGGAGTTCATCAGCTTTCTGCCGGTTCTGGCCTATGACGGCAGCGCGATGAAGCAGATAGACGCCGCGGGAATCCTCGATATGGCGATGAGCGGAACGACGGCGACGCTGCTGGCGCGCCGTTGGGAGAGTGCATTGCTGGTAAATGTCGATAACAACACCTTGAAACGGCTCATGGCGGACGAGGCCGCCATGAATGCGCTAAGAAGTATCGAGGGCTTCCGCAGCCTGAATGAAGAGATCGAGACTATCATCAACAAATCCGAGGCGGTGAAAAAGGCCCGCAAGGATAAGAACGACGAGGACATGACGCCCAAGGAGAAGAAGGAACTGACCGAAGAAGAAAAGGAATATAAGAGCAAACGCAAGCAAATACAGGAGAAACTCATCAAGTTTGCCGCCCGTATTCCGATCTTCATGTACCTGACCGACTACCGGGAACGATGCCTGAAGGACGTGATCACACAACTGGAGCCCGGCTTGTTCAAAAAGGTGACGGGGTTGAGCGTGAAGGAGTTCGAATTGTTGGTCAGTCTCGGCGTCTTCAACAGCGGCTTGATGAATGATGCCATCTACAAGTTCAAGCGCTACGAAGACGCCAGCCTGAATTATACCGGCATCAACAGGCACGAAGGCGAGGATGTCGGCCTGTTTGATACGGTACTGAGTGACGGCGATTATCAGGCGATATTTGAGAATCTCAAGCCGGTGTAAGGGTTTACTGTCTCCAAGGGCACTTGGACGCACGCGAGTCAGACAGCAATAAAGGGATCATCAAGAGTCCTGTATGGCGTCACCGCAATTATGTGGAATTATCTCGGCCGGCTAGAGGCCACCAGCGGGCTTCTCGGTCGTTTGTGCTTCGGATTTCGCGGCTTGTTCGAATAGGGTCTCGATGCCGATCTTGAAAAGAGCAGTGGGGGCGACTGGGTTTCCTGGGTCGTTTGAGGTTGGCGAGCACGCCTTCTCGCTTGAGGAATCCGTTGGGACACGTGTGGTTCGCGGCGGCAGATTGTGCTCGTAGGTAAAGATCCCAGTCACGCCCATAATCAGAATGGTCACAACGGCGGCAGCCGTAAAAAGACTTGCAATACGATAGACGAACTTTTTGTGGGATAAGGCCTGGGAGTTCCACAGCATTCTAACGCCATCTTTTGCGCTCTCTTCCCAATAGTGTGCTTCCATCGGGTGGAGGTCTATGGCGGAATAGATTTCATGAATCTTGTCTTCGCCTGGGACTCTATCGAAGCCCAGGATCGGAAATCGCCGTTCCGCGGCGAGGAGAAACGTGTCCTTTCGGCAACCGTGCAAGACTCGTCCCAGGCGGTTTGGTATCATTCGC
>CAZFQG010000043.1:0-36832 GCA_964520785.1 uncultured Planctomycetaceae bacterium
CGCCTTGGGGATGCCGGGCGGACGAACTTGGTGGATTGTCGACGACGTCTTCGGAATTCAAACCAGCCTGAACGAGGGGGCCCTCTTCGGATTCGGCCAGGGGGCCGTTCACTATTTCGCCCTGATTTCGGTGGTTGCGCTCGTCGCTATTCTCTACTGGTTGTTCGTTCGCAAGGCGGCTCGGGACCTCCTTCTAACCGTCGCGCTCGGATTCGTCGGTGCCGGCATTTTCGGAAATCTCTATGACCGGCTCGGGCTGCACGGCCTGACGTGGAATTTTGCTAACGACCTCCATGAGGCGGGAGACAGGGTTTACGCCGTCCGCGACTGGGTGCTCGTGATGATCGGAGATCGGCCGTGGCCGAATTTCAACGTCGCCGATAGTCTTCTCGTCGCCGGCGTCGGGGTTATGCTCCTGCATACTTTCTTCTTTGAAGGCCGGGCCCAAGCACCGCAAGCGCCGGCAACGCAATGACGGCCGCGCGGCTATTCTTGGGGCGTTTCGTTTCCCGGCGGGGTCCATTCTTCGGCTTCGACCAGACGCTGGACGTACTTCGCCAGAATGTCCGTTTCGAGGTTGACCTTGTCCCCGGTTTCGAGCTTGCCGAGCGTCGTCACTTCGAGCGTGTAGGGGATGAGGGCCACGCTGAAGCGCTGCGGCTCGCTGTCGACGATCGTCAGGCTGACGCCGTCGACGGCGATCGATCCCTTGCTCGCCATTTGCCGGCTCAATTCCTGAGAGAGGCCGAACCAGAATTGCGACCATTCACCGTGGTCCTGCCGCTGAAGCAGCGTTCCGGTTCCGTCGATGTGCCCGCTGACGAAATGCCCTCCCAGTCTTCCGCCGACCTGAAGTGAGCGCTCCAGATTGACGAAGCTCCCTTCCCTCAAGTCGCCCAAGTTCGTCCGTTGGAGCGTCTCCGGTCCGGCTTGAAAGGCGATCACGTCCCCCTCGACCTCCACGACGGTGAGACAGCACCCGTTGACGCAGATGCTGTCGGCAATCTTCGTGTCGGCGACGATCTTCGGTTCCCGGACGAAGAGGCGCACGCCCGGCGGTTCGTTACGGAGTTCCGTTACGGTACCGAGCCCTTCAACAATTCCCGAAAACATGGCTTTCTCCTTGATGCTCATGGCGGTTATCCCGCTTTGTATTGAGTGTACTCGATCGCGAAGTTATCCTTCGAAACCAGCAGGATAGCAGCCCCGGCTTCTGGGTTCAAGGGTCCGGCGCGGGTACCGGCGTGCCCGCGCAAACGCCGCCGGGGGTTACTATTCTTAGGGAGTTTGCCGCAGGCGGTCGAGCACCTCCGCCGTCGCCGCCCTCTGGACCTTCAACTCGGCCAGTCCCTCGCGTTCGCGGGCGACCACCTCGGCGGGGGCGCGGGCCGTGAAGTTCTCGTTGGCAAGTTTTTGTTCCTTTCCCTTGATGAACCCCTCGAGCTTCGCCAGTTCCGCCTCCTTCCGGGCGATTTCCGCCTCTACGTCGATCAGGCCGGCCAGGTCGACGTAGACATCCAGTTGGGGAAGGTTCGCATTGGCGCTGAACCGCGGAGGGTCCACCTCGGGTCCCCACGAAATCACCGCGGCGCCGGCCAGCGAGGGGAAGTATCGTACTCGGCCGGGTTTCCAACCCCAAGACAAAGTGTTGACGGAGCACCGGCACGTCATCGCATTCGGTAGTAGCAATCAATCTCTTCTCGGCATCCCCGCGAGCCGGGTCGAAATGTATCGGTTTGTCGATTTTGGATTGCACTCCTTTCCGCATTGACCAACGTGACATGGCGGTGCGACATGGCGGCAGTAGCGGTCAATTGTCTCTCGATATTGTCCGTTGTTATGCGACTGCTCCCAATTCTTATTACAATACTCGCTGAGCGACCAAGAATCGACCCCAAGCAACGCCACATATCCGCGATAAACGACCAGTACCTCGCTTCAATTGTATGACGATCGTCACTTGAGATGCGATTCCGTGTCGGCCCGGCGGGACCCCCCAAGAACCATAATCTAAGCCACTGGTCTTCCTCGAAGCTGGTCACGTCAAAATAGGGTGGAGAAGTAATCACGCACCGGATGTCGTCCGGCATTGGCGTCGATTTCCAGGACAGCCGTCGCATATCACCACGAATCACAGTCGCGGATTTTTCTGGCAGCGGAGACGCGTAGCGAAAGGCGGCACGCTGACGAAGGATTGCAAAGACGTCACGGATGGGCGGGTCGACCAGCCCTCTCGTCTTCCAGAATCGCACGGAGTACGCGGGTTTGGTGCTGATCGTACGCGGCATTTGATTACTGAAGTATGATTGCGATTTATCGGCTTCACCGTGAAGGGATCCGATTGCCAGCGCGGCGATCATACAATCCGTTTTTCTCGTCGTCCACTTTAGTGTCTCGCGCAGATAGAGGAGTTGCTGTAGGGTTCGGCGAGCATACGCGAAGCGGAAGAACTCCGGTAGATTATCAGCCGAGTTGCGCCATGACCGACCGTCAAAGCGCTCCTCCAGAAGCTCTAGCCGTCTCATCAGACTCGACAGCCGCGGAGGTGAGGTTTTTGCCTTTGTAAGGCAGAATGCCACGTTGTTGGTGTCGCATCCCACCGCGCGTCGGTTCATCAACACCGCCTGAAACGGCGTAGTCCCGCGTCCACAAAACGGGTCGAGAACGACATCCCCCGGTTTCGAGAGTTCTGCAATCCATTTCTCCGCGAAGGACTCGGGGAACATTGCAAAATAGGGACACAAGGCATGAAAGCGGTGGCGCATGGTCAACACTCAATCAATCGTGGGAGATCATTTTCCGCCGCCTGGACCCATGCCTCTATGCGGGCCGTGAGTTTCTCTGAAAGATTGGATGCATACTCCACAATGCGACATCGGTCAAAGAGAAGTCCAGCATCGACGCAGTGTTGATTCCATTTCGTCACAACCCGCTGAGCGAGGAAGAAGAGAGGGATCGGGTCTACATGTGGCTGTTTGCAGGCCCATTTACTGAAGAAGCTTTTTGGATTCAACGCCCGGAGATCGCTCGATGACCAACTTGTTCCGGTCTTGCACTGACCACATCCAATCAGCACTCCCGGTCTGTTATCCGCGAATCGTCTCCATAGTAGGATATCTACTCCATCATCCTTTGCATCAATATCTTCATGTGGATCGTGCATCTGAAAAACGAGGCCTCCTCCCAAATCACGAAGCGATTGCTCGACTGCCGCCCTGAAGCCGACTCTCTTGGCTGCGGTTCGAAGCCTAGCCGTTCCCAAGACGCGTGCATCGACGGACTCGCCCGGTCCTCCCCAGAATCGCTCCGCCACTTCTTTGCAGAGTTCCTCAAACAGAAGTGTCGCATCAATGCCTGCATATTTGCGATTGCTCTTCATATTATATCGCGTTGCCAAGAGGAAATACCGATAGACCACCCCCGCGGAGCCTCCATTACGTCTACCAGTATCGGCAAGAATGACCATGTTTTCGGAAGCTTCAAAAGGATACACGCTGTTTCTACCGCAGTGCTTCCCTCTCAATTCAACCTCCGAAAACACGCTGTCCACGGTTGCTTCCAGTTCCACGTCTCGCAAGCATCGATCATCGGTTGGCTCGACATTTTCGTCTCGGTCAAGGAACATATCCTGCAATTCGTGCCGAGACACACGGCCGGACTTTCCCTGTATGTTGAGGCAAAGACACGTCATCTCGACATGATCCGCGATTAATTCGGGATAGTCTGTCTTGCTAGGCATCGGGATAATCATGATGCTACAAAAAGAAGTGTGTTGGAACAAGTGAGTGAGTTAGTTGGAGCGAGATTTCATCTCCTCATACAAATCGTTCGCAATCTCGCGAATTCCTTCGGCCAAAAGGAGGCTGTCGCGATCCTTCTTATGGAAACCCAGAGTAACCGTGCCTTTTGCCTTCTGGAGATGCGATTTCGCCTGATTCAATGCCGTGCGAAAAACTCGCTCGTCACCGTAACTTGCCTCTAACGCCGTTTCAAGTCCAAGGCCCGACCTCAGCTTATCAACCGCACTGGGATTCTGGAGGACCTCATCAAGCTGCCGTAGATGTGGATTCTGGCTCTGCACGACCGGTTCACAATCGGAACCTCGGTCGCCGTAGAGCCAACCCAAGAGTTCACCGAGTTCTCGTTTCTTGCGTCTTGGAACCGGGGAAATTGCCTCCCTATCCGCATCCTTCAAGCTTATGAAATTCGCAATTCCGTTATATCCCAGTCCGACGTATAGATGCGAGAAATACAGACGAGATCGTGCAATATTGTCACGCGAAAACACTCCTTCGCGCTCGGCCTGTTCCAACACCCTCAGAGCACGGTAGAGTCGCTGCACCGTCTGGTGCGTGTCGCCAATTTGCCGGGCGATTTCCTCCAGAGGTACGCCATAATCATCCTTAACCGTTGCGATGTACTTTGCCTTGGCATACGAATCCCATTTCGCCGGTCCGTTGACGTGCTTGAAGCCGAGGTGCTGCCATGCCTTTTCGCGCGTTGTCACAACTGCGGGCAAGGAATCGAGCGACTGGATCTTGTCCGCCGGCAATTGCGGAAAATCCGTGGCCTTCATCTGATCTCGTAAGTCGGCGTCAAGCAGAAGTCTGACTGCCGCAAGTCGGCGATTTCCTTCGATGACGACCAGCTTTCCTTGTTCTTTCGCAACAATCAGCGGCTCGTATTCCCAGAAACCGGTTGCGGCAATTGACAATGCAAGCTCTTCAAGCCCCATGTTCGCAAAAAGGACCTCCAGAAGTCGATCCTGAGTTGGGCGTTTCGTGGTGCCCAAGTACTCTACCAGGCGTGGATTCTTCGCGTCAAAACACAAGTCTGCCGTTGAAATGCGGTGGACGGAATCCGAGTTGCCCTTCTCGGGATTCCGACGCGAAACAGTTTTCTTGGCGGTCATGATGTACTACCTCTCTTCCAACGACTACGCACGAATACTTGGGACTCCGGCGGCGACCACGCACTGAACACCATTACAATCGGTAAATCGCGAAAGGAACATACGAAAAAACGGCTTTCCTGCCAATCCGAGAAGCCAGGAGTGCCAAAACGGCTTGCATGGGTATATACGGACCCCCCTGAACGTACTATTAAAGGCTGTTCTTCTCGTGACCTACATCCCCCTTAACCGCGCGAGCGCCTCCACCGTCACCTTTCGCTGCTTCTTCAACTCCGCCAGGGCGTCGCGTTCGCGCTGGACCACCTCCGCCGGCGCCCGCGACGTGAAGTTCTCGTTGGAGAGCTTATTTTGCTTCCCGGCGATGAAGTCGTCGATTTTCTTCAACTCCGTCTTCTTCTTCTTAATTTCGGCCTCCTCATCTCTCAGACCAGCCAAATTCACATGGACTTCCGTTCCATCCGACAGAATTGCATTGCCACTAATCGCGGGAATGTCCACATTTGGACCCATCGCGGTCAAATTGGCGGAAGCATTTGAGGTGAAATACGACTGCAGAGGTGTCACTAGTGCTGCTGTCTTATCATTGCACTGAACGTAGAATTCCACCTCCTGTCTTGGCGGTACATTGTGGCGCCCGCGGATTTCCCGGACTCCAAGCAGGATTTCCTGATATTTGCGGAACTGGGCCTCGACTCGTTCGTCGATCCGTGCCGCGTCGCACTCCGGCCAGGGAGCCGTGATGAGGAACTCCGACGGCGTCTCGCTTTTCTCAATTCCCCGTTTCGGGGCGAATTGATTGAGCAAGCTCCACACCTCCTCGGTGACGAAGGGGATCATGGGGTGCAGCAGCCGCAGGAGCTGGTCGAGAGTCGCGGCCAGAATCCTCTGGGCCGCCGGCCGGGTCGACTCGTCCTGCAGCCGGTCCTTGAGAATCTCGATGAAGAAACTGCAATACTCGTCCCACGCGAACGAGTAGAGCGCCTTGGCCGCGTCGGAGTAGCGGTATTCGTCGAGCGCCGCGTTCACCTGCCGCGTCACGGTCGCCAGGCGGCTCAATATCCACCGGTCCTCCACGCGGAGTTCCTCTTCCGCCACCGGGGCCGGTTCGTAACCCTCCAGGTTCATCAGGGCGAACCGGGAGGCGTTCCAGAGCTTGTTGCAGAAATTCCGCGACAGCTCGAAGCGATCGCTCACCACGGCGCCGCGCGGGAGCGCCCTGTCCTCCGGCTTCTCCGCCCATTGCGTCGAGAACTCCTTGCCGCATTCCTTGCACGCCACCCGCGGTTGGACGCGGTTCTTCTTCGTCTGCGCGACGAGCTTGCCGCAGTGGGGGCACTCGAAATCGACCGGCATCCGGATATCCTGCGTCTCGGTCGTCAGGTAGGCCAGCCCGAACCGCAGCGCGTCGGCGCCGAACTTCTCCATCACGTCGATGGGGTCCACGCCGTTTCCCTTCGATTTCGACATTCCTTCGCCGAAGCCGTCGAGGATTTTCGGATGGATGTACACTTCGTCGAACGGGATCTCGCCCAGGTTGTGCAACCCGGCGAGGACCATCCGCGCCACCCAGAGGGTGATGATGTCGCGGCTGGTGATCAGCGTCGACGTGGGGTAGTAGTAGTCCAATTCGGGCGTCTTCTCCGGCCAGCCGAGCGTCGAGTGGGGCCAGAGGGCGGAGCTGAACCACGTATCGAGGACGTCCTCCTCCCGGGTGAGGACGTGTCCCGGCACGGCGTCTTCAAAGAGATCTTCCTCCCGGGCGCAGATGAGCCAGTGGCCCGAGTCCTCGTCGCGGTGCCAGACCACGGCGCGGCCTGCGAACGCGGCCGCGAGTTCCTCTTCGCTCGCCGTGGGGCAGTACCAGATCGGAATCCGGTGCCCCCACCACAACTGGCGGCTGATCGGCCAATCGCGCTTCTCGCCGAGCCAGTCGAGGTAGCCCTTCGTATATCGCTGCGGGATGATTTTCACCCGGCCGTCGGTAACGGCATCCATGGCGCTTTGGGCCAGGGAATCCATTTTGACGAACCACTGATCGGTCAGGAGGGGTTCGATGGGGGTCTTGGAGCGGTCGCTGTGGGCCAGTTCGATTTCGCGCTCCTCCACCTCGACGAGCAGCCCTCGCCCTTCCATGTCGTCGACGACCCGCTTCCGCGCCGCCTGGACCGTCAGTCCGGCGTAGCCCTTCGTGTTCTCATTCAGCGTCCCGTCGAGTTCGAGAATATTGACCATCGGCAGGTTCCGGCGCAGACCCACTTCGTAGTCGTTCGCGTCGTGGGCGGGGGTGATCTTCACGCAGCCGGTTCCCAATTCCGGCTTGGCCCATTCATCGGCGACCAGCGGAATGGGGCGGTCCATCAGCGGCAACATCACGCACCTTCCATCGAGTGCCATGTCGCGGAGCGCCTCCAGAATAGGGAGCATTTCCTCGCGCCTCTTGCGGATGTTCTCGACTTGGGCCTCGATCTCGGGCTTGAGCTTTTTGGGGGCCGCGGCGAGACGCCTGGCGATTTCCGCCTCCACCTTATCGAGCGCCGCGGCCGGATTCGGATGCACCGCCACCGCCGTATCGCCGAGCATCGTCTCGGGGCGGGTCGTGGCGATGGTCACGTGGTCCGGCTCGCCCGGCCTCGGATCGATAACCGGATACTTGAAGTACCAGAAATTGCCCGGCACCGTCTCGTGAAAGACTTCGTCGTCGCTGACCGCCGTCCGCAAGTGCGTGTCCCAATTCACCAGCCGCTTGCCGCGGTAGATGAGTTTCTCCCTGAACAAGCTGTGGAACGTGTGCCGCACGGCCTTGGCGCAGACGGGATCGAGCGTGAACCGCGTCCGGTCCCAGTCGCAACTGCAGCCCATCCGCTTGAGTTGGCCGAGAATCCGTGTCTCGTAGTCTTCCTTCCACCGCCAGATTCGCTCCACGAGTCCCTCGCGGCCCACTTCGTGCCGCGTCTTGTTCTCTTCGGTGAACAGCCGCCGTTCCACCACCGCCTGCGTGGCGATGCCGGCGTGATCCGTTCCCGGCACCCAGAGAGTCTCGAACCCCAGCATCCGCTTCCGCCGGATGAGGACGTCTTGGAGCGTGTTGTTCAGGGCGTGTCCCAGGTGAAGTGCCCCCGTGACGTTGGGGGGCGGAATCACGATCGTGAAAGGCTTGCGGTTTGGATTCGGCTCGCTGTGGAAAAGCCGGTTCTCTTCCCAGGCCGCGTACCAGCGGGTCTCGGCCGTCTTGTGGTCGTATTGTTTCGGCAGATCATTCGCACGGGGCATTCTTTTCGTCCTTGCACAATTTGTATTCGATACTATCGACCAGCGCAATCCAACTGGCCTCAATGATGTTCTCGCTCACGCCGACGGTTCCCCAAACGTCGTTCTCGTCCTGGCTTTCGACGATGACGCGGACACCGGCCGCCGTCGCCGCCTCGGAGTTGATCACGCGGACCTTGTAATCGACCAGGTGCATCTTGTTGAGCGTGGGGAAGTGCCCGTTGAGCGCCTTTCGCATGGCGGCGTCCAGGGCGTTCACCGGACCATCCCCCTCCGCCACCTCGTGGCGGATTTCGTCGCCGACGCGGATCTTTACCGTCGCTTCCGTACGGACGCGGTCCCGCTCGTCCACCTCGACGTTGACGTGGTAATTCAACCGGTCGAAATGGGGCCGGAATTCGTTCGCGCATTTTTTCACCAAAAGGTCGAACGATCCGTCCGCCGCCTCGAATTGATAACCGGCGTTCTCCATGGAAACGACCCTCGCCAGGATTCTATCCATCAACTCGGTATCGTCGGCGATATCGTGGTTCTTGGTAAGCTTGACGATGTTCGCCCTGCCGGAAAGCTCGCTGACGAGAATCCGCCGCTCGTTCCCGACCAGCGAAGGATCCATGTGTTCGTAGCTCGACGCCACTCGGGCGACGCCGCTAACGTGCATTCCCCCCTTGTGGGCGAAGGCACTCTTGCCGACGAACGGCTGGCCGGCACGGAAATTCATGTTCACGATCTCGTAAACGAACCGCGAGAGTTCCGTCAGGTGGGCGAGCCGCTCGGGGTCGATCACTTCATAACCGGGTTTCTTGAAGCCCAGGTTCCCGATGACGGAAATCAAATCGGCGTTGCCGCACCGCTCTCCGAAACCGTTGACAGTCCCCTGGACCTGCGCGGCGCCGGCTTCGACGGCGGCAAGCGAGTTGGCCACCGCCAGGTCGCAGTCGTTGTGGCAGTGAATGCCGACCGGAACGTTCACTTGGGCGACCACCTTGGCGACGATCTCGGAGATTTCGTCCGGCATACACCCCCCGTTGGTATCACACAAGACGATTCGCGCAGCGCCGGCTTCACTCGCCGCCACGATCGCCTCCAGGGTGTATTCGGCGTCGTTCTTGTATCCGTCGAAGAAATGTTCCGCGTCGAAGACGACCTCGCGGCCGGCCGCCTTTAAGAACCGGATACTGTCGGAGATCATTCCCAGGTTTTCCGAAAGACTCGTGCGGAGCACCTCGCTGACCTGGAACGCGGAGCTCTTCCCCACGACCGTGATGACCACGGCGCCGGAGTCGACCAGCGCCTTCAGCCCGGCGTCGTCTTCCGGAGCGATTCCCTTGCGCCGGGTCATACCGAACGCGGCCACTTTGATCCGCTTCAGGTCGAGGTCTTGCACGCGCCGGAAGAACTGGGCGTCCTTTTCGTTGGACAGGGGATATCCCCCTTCGATGTAATCGAAGCCCATGTCGTCGAGCCGTTCGGCCAAGGCCAGCTTGTCCTGAAGCGAAAAGCTGATGCCTTCCGCCTGCGAACCGTCGCGAAGGGTCGTGTCATAGATTTCGATGCGTCGCATTACCAGCGTGTCTTCCCTCAAACCGGGAAATGAAGCCGTGAAACAAAAAAAGCCCTGAGATCGAGCGACCTCAGGGCTGGGGTGCTTAAGGGGTGAACTCCCTGTGCCCTAGGGCCGCCGGTTCCGAATAATAACCACGACAATCCCAGCGACGCTGATCGCGCCGAGGAACGGTCGGGCAGTCGGAACAAAATGGGCCAAGGGCATCTCTCAATCCGCCGCGGCGGACCCACGATAAGGGGGAGATTTCAGTAAAGACATACAAATATAGGGGAAGGTTCGGGTCGTGTCAACGGCCCGTAACGGAAAACGCCCAGAAAGATTGTCTTCCGCGCGACGTCCTATGCTTTCGTGGACCTTTTGGACCCGGAGGGATCCCGGTCAATATACCCACTCGTCTGGGGGGCATACCGCTTCAGCCCCAGATTCGGGATCAAAGCCTATCGTTGAGCTGCCGGAAGTCAAATCGGCAACCGGCAGTGCCGCCTGGACCGAAACAGGCGATGCGGCTCCCAAAAAGCATGGCCGAAGGAAGACCGATGCGTTGCTGCGTTTGCGAAAATCGAGTCCCGCTTTGCCAACGCTGGGCATCGCTGTCCACAGACCCGCCGGCGATGGGGATTCCTTCTAGCGGCCCCGCCGCGTTCACGCCGCGCACCTCCCCTCAGCGGTCCATTGGCGAATTCGTTCGCTTTTCGCCCTTGCCTTGGCGAATTCATTCGCTATAATGCGATCAGTGGCGAAAGGTTTCGCTATCCGTCCCCGCAAACAAGGGAGGTTTGTCATGCCCCGTCCGGCCTCGTCGCAACCGACGGAAGTCGAGCTGCAAATTCTGCGTATTCTCTGGGAACAAGGGCCCTCCACGGCCCGGCAGGTTCATAACCGGCTCGCCCAAGACCGTGATACCAACTACTCGACGACCGTGAAGATGCTCTCGGTCATGCTCGACAAGGGGCTGGTCAAGCGGGACGAGACGGTGCGGCCGCAGGTCTTCCGCCCGGCCGATTCGCAAGAGCGGACGCAACAGCGGATGCTGGGGGACCTGATCCACAAGGCGTTCGACGGGTCGGCGGGAAGCCTTGTCCTGCAAGCACTTTCGTCGCAAAAGGCGTCGCCGGAAGAGCTGGCGGAAATCCGCCGGCTGCTCAACGAACTGGAGGGAGGGGAACAATGACACACTTCACGGACTTTCTGACAACGTGCCTCCAGACCGGTTGGGCCGAGCGGACGGGCTGGACGCTGGTCCATTCGCTGTGGCAGATTGCGGCGATTACCGGTGTTTATGCGTTCCTTATACTCCTGTTGCGAAATCGCTCGGCGTCGGCTCGATATGTGGTCGGGTGCGTGGCGATGGGGGCGATGCTGGTGCTTCCGGCGGTGACGTACGTCGTACTGCCGACGTCGACGGTGCCGGAGTTGGAGGCACTCTCGGATTCGACGTCCGTCGCCGCGACGCCTTTGCCCAAACCGTCAAGAATGCCACGAGAATTCACCTTCGCGGAACCCGAGGCCATCGCCGTCGATCCTCCCGCCGCGGCTCCTATCCTTGCTGAGGACGAGGCCCCGACGTTCATGGCGACGCTGTCCTCCTCATTACAGCACTGGACGCCCTGGATCACGGCTGCGTGGCTGATCGGCGTCCTGCTTCTCTCGTTTCGCCCCCTCTGGGGATGGCTGCACGTTCGCCGACTGAAACACCACGGCCTCGTGCCCCTCTCCGATCCCCTCCAAGAGATTTGCGGAAACCTGGCGACCCGGCTCGGCGTCCGCCGGGCGGTCGAATTCGCCCAGTCGGCGTTCGTTGAAGTACCGACCGTCGTCGGCTATTTGAAACCGATGGTATTGCTGCCCGCCTCGGCCCTCTCCGGGCTGAGCACGTCGCAGATCGAACTGATCCTCGCCCACGAGTTGGCCCACGTCCGCCGCCACGATTACCTCGTCAATCTTGTCCAAACGGTCGTCGAATCGCTCCTGTTCTACCACCCGGGCATGTGGTGGGTCTCCAGCCAAATCCGCCGCGAGCGGGAGAACTGTTGCGACGACATGGCCCTCGCCCTCGGCGGCTCTCGGGCGGACTACGTGAAGGCGCTGGCCCAACTCGAAGAGCGGCGATCCGTCCCCGCGGCGGCCCTGGCCGCGTCCGGCGGATCGCTCCTGCCGCGGGCGCGGCGACTCCTCGGTCAGCCACAGGGTGGATTCGGCTATCGGCACGCCACGGCCTGGCTGGCGGGGTTGGTGACGATCGGGCTGGTGGCGGCGGTGCTTGCCATGAACGGGGTAGCTCAGGGGGACGTTAAAGGCGCGGCAAAGGAAAAGGGCAACCCGGGTGAGGCGGCGGTCGCCGACGCGAAAGATACCCGGACGGGAACGAATGAACCGACGCTCTCGATCATCGACACGTCAGGCAAGCCGATCGCGGGGGCGCGTGTCCGGTTTAACAAGATGGTTCCCATCAATATAGGTGGGCGCCTCGATGAAGCCCTTGACAAATTGGCCACCATTGGAAACGGCGTGAGCGACGCCGGCGGCCGCGTGGCGATCCCCGCCGTCACCGATCCGGAAGTCACGGGCCTTTATGCTTCTAGTGTCGAGGCCCCGGGGTATGTTTCACGCGGAATTCTTCACAGTCACGGTTGTGCCATCCAGCGGAGACGGAACGGCAGGTGGAGTGACGGCAGCGTTGTCCTTCTCAAGAGCGGCGTTGTCAAAGGCCGGGTGCTCGGACCCGACGGCAAACCGCTTGCCGGTGCACCGTTGTCCATAACGACCTCATGCGAGTATTCCGACTATTGGCACGGGCCCGGCGAGGTTCCCAATAGCGCTTCGTTTTTCATCCCCAATCACTTTCGTGCCGTGTCGGACGAAAATGGGGAGTTCCGGTTCGAAGACGTTCCCCCCGGGAAACTGTATGTCTTTTACCCTTGGATCGGGCCGACACGGGGCATCGAGGGCGGCAAGTGGACGAAATGGACCAAGCCCGGCGAGCAGTATCCACTACCACCGGTCACCGATCGCGGGTGGGTGAAGTCCATCGAACTCGACGAAGGCGAGCGCGCGGAAGACGTCGTTGTCGATCTGTCAGCGTCGTCCGCCGCAGTCGACGGACAAGTGATTGATCCGTCTGGCCGGCCGGTCGCGAACGCGTCGGTGCGCGCGGTTTGGAAGTGCGACGGACTCTGCTGGATTTCCTTCCCCGATTCCCTCAAGGGAGGACGCGCCAAGACCGACGCCGAGGGACGTTTCCATCTGACCGGGTTGCCGCCGGGTGCAGTGGCCGTCGCTTCAGAACACCCAGACCTGGAATCTCCGAAAGACCCCGTTGCGGTGGAGCTGGAGTCGGGAAAGACCGGCCGGGCTTGGGTCGTCATGACGCGCAACCCGAAGGCAGAAACGTCGGCAGGCCGACCGCCCGCCGACGAAGACCCCGCTTCCCGTGCCACCAAAATAGTCTGGGACAAACCCCGAGGCGGCTGGCAGGCCGGCGCGAAGCTGATTTCGACCACCGACAAAGTTCAGCCGGGTGATCCGGTCGTGGTGCAACTGTTACTCAAGAATGTGAAGGATGAGAGCCGGACCATAGTGCTACAGGAGTGTCATAACAGACACCCGACGCTTGGCGCGGACGGCCGTATCACCATGAACATCGACGCCGATGACGCACAGGTTGAACTTGGTGCGGACGTAAGCATCAGCATGAACATCTCCGGCAATGATTCAAACCGGCGCCGGCACGTCATCGCGGCGGACGCCGTCCTGGCAGAGCCCCGATATAGGGTCGTCCTCAATACCGAGGGGATGCTGCCCGGAGAGTATTGGGTCGACCCTCATCCTGCCTTCTGGAAATTGGATGAGAACGATCCGGGCAGAGCGACCGGGATTGGGGGGAAGACGCCGGTTCGTTTCACGCTGGGCGATCCTGGGTCGGTGAAGTTTACACAGCCGCCTACGGAGGAAGACACGGCCAAGCGAATCTACTGGGGTAAACCCGTTTCGGGACTGATCGTCGGAATGCGGCTGCCGCGGAGGCCCAAGCAATGGCGGGCCGGCTCGCAGGTCGGGGGGGAGATGCTCGTTCGAAACGTGAGTGACCGCGCAATTCGGCTTGAGTACGAGGCACCGCCGTCGGGTGGAACGCTGGTGCATCAAATCAGCGATGGGAAGCTTGTGTCGCTCGCCCTTGAATCGCGTCACATTACCCCCTTAAGAGTGCGCCCGGATTTTACGCGTACACTCACGCTGCAACCGGGCGAGCAGGCGCTCGTCGCGAAAAACGCCAGCGCGACGGGCGTCGGAGTTCGCAGAAATGAGTCCGACGAAACCCGATTCACATGGACCGCCTATCTTACCGCCCGACAAAAGGACATTCCCGATCTGACGATGGTGATCGGAAGCGGAGCCGTGCCGTTTGAGATCGCAGGCGGTGACGATGGACCATCCGACGACGCCCCGGCGCCGGAACAGCCGGACGCCCCTTCCGGCGAGAGCGAAGCAAAGACCGCCGCGGATCAATCCGACCTCGACGCCATGCGTGCCTACGCGAAGGCCCTGGCGGCCGGCGATTTCGAGACGCTCGAGAAAACGTGGGAGTTCCAGGACGACTTGGACCGGCAATTCGCGGAGAAACTCGCTAGGATGTTCGCGAAGGCGAAGGACATGCGGGTTGACCTCGTTTCCATGCAACGTCTGGGTGAGGATGCGCTCTTTGCCTGTTTCCTGATGCGCGGCGGTCCGGAGCGGTTCGCCGGCGGGCCGGCGCCCCTCTTCAGGACATTCCAGCGCAAGGACGGCCGGTGGCGGTGCTCGCCGCCGGGGGATCTCCGTTCGATGCTGGGCGCGCGAACCATGGCAGTCGACCGCATCGGACGCCGGGCGCTCTCGCAGCACGTCATCGCCCTGCGGCTTGGACCGATGGACGCGGAGTCTCAGATTGCCCGGATCAAGGCCCAGGCGGAGGCCTTTGCCCGGCTGGCCGGTCCGCCATACAACCTATAACAATTCGAGACGGCCGCGAAGCAACTGAAGGACCGCGCCGGGGAACAAGAGGCGGCGCTAAGAGCCGTCAAGACCAGAGACGACCTGTGGCATCTCATCGTCCGAGAAAGTGACAAGGATATGATGCCCGAGGCGGACGACTTCGTCCTGAGCTTCTATCTCGAAGCGGGAAAAGACGATCCGAAAACGCGCGAATTGTCATTCGCCGATTCGAAGGAGACCTTCCGGGCCGAACTCTTCCCCTGCCTGACCGAAGACGCGGTTCTCGAAGCCAAGGTCGTCGCGGACCCCGCCCGAAATATGCCGTCGGTCGAGGTTACGCTGACCGAAGGCGGAAAGAAGCGGTTCGCCCAGTTGACGCAAGACGCGATCGGCAGGCGTCTGGGCATCGTCGTGGACGGCAAAGTGGTCTCGGCCCCGATCATCCGCGCTCCCATTGTGGGCGGCAAGGCACGCGTCGACGGCCATTTCACGCTGGAAGAAGCCGAAGCGATTGTAGGTCGATTGAACGCGTATCGCGAGGAGGCTCGTGAGTTTCTTGAAACGTTCGACGCGCAAAGGCAAGAGACGAATGAGCCGAGGGTCGAGCCGCAAAACTCAGGCGACAAGGCACCGGCCCGGAAAAGCACCTCCTGATTCCTCGGTTTCGCGGTCGATCGTGCCGCCGCGCCCGGCGAACGCAGATGGTTTCTTCGGTGAATCCACCGGCGAAGTGAATTCAAAGTTGCCTTTCGCTTTGCGATTTTCCCGAGCGGTTCCGTCTTGCTGGTTTCCGGTCGTGTTTCGGTCTTACAGCAGCGGACTGAAGAGCCGCGCTACGTCCTCTCCTAGTCGTCGCCATCGGGGCCGTGATCGCCATTCGGCCATGGTGAGCCTGTTGGCGAAGTGGAGGTAGTTCTCCTGTTCGCGGCGCAATTGCGCCGCGAACACCTCGCCGTAAAGGACAATGTTGATCTCGAAGTTGAGCGCGAAGGACCGGATGTCGAAATTGCTTGAACCGATCAGGGAGAGCGAGTCGTCGATCCGGATGGTCTTCGCGTGGAGCAGGCCCGGTTCGTAGAGAAAGACCTCCACCCCCTTCGACAGGAGCAAGTCGAAATAGGAACGCGACGCGGCGCCGACGAGAATCTGGTCGCAACGGCGCGGGACGATCACGGTAACTTCCACCCCGCGGAGAACGGCCGTTTCCAGCGCTTGGAGCAATGCCTCGTCCGGCACGAGGTAGGGCGTGGTAATGGTGACCCCTTTTTCCGCGCGATGGATGGCCGCCACGACTAACCGCTGGTAGTTCTCGGTCTGATAGGTGGGACCGCTGGGAAGCGTCTGCACCGGAGTATCCCCCGCCGGTTCGATCGGCGGAAAGATATCGTCTCCCTCCGGCAGTTCGTTCGTCGTGAAGACCCAATCATTGAGGAATACCGCTTGCAGTTCCAGGAGAACCGGCCCGCGAAGACGCACGGTCATGTCGTGCCAGGCCAGGTCCTTGTGGCCGTAATCCGAGTTGACGATGTTCTGCGACCCGGTATAGCCCAGCCTGCCGTCGATGACCGCCAGCTTCCGGTGATTCCTCAGGTCCATCCGCGCGAAACGACGACGGAAGATGCCCACCGGGAGCGCTTCTTGGACCTCCACCCCCCACTCTCGCATCCTGGAAGCGAGCGTCCTGAGCATCCGCTTGGAACCGACGGCATCGACGAGAACCCGGCACTTTACGCCCCGGACGACCGCCCTCCCCAGGGCCTTGGCGACCTGGCGGCCCGTTTCATCGTCGGCGAAAATATAGAAAAGGAGGTGGACATGGTCCTTGGCCTCGTCGATGTCGGCGACAAGGCGGTCGATTACATCGTCCGTCTCGGTGAGAATTTCCGCCGAGTTCCCGATGGCGATCGGCATGTTCGTGAGCTTTTCCGTCAGCCGCATCGTCATGCGGTGCGTTTCAGGAAAGTCGGATACCAGGGTCAGCGGATGCTCCAAAAACGCCTTCCGCGTGGCCTTCAACCGAGAGGATAACCGGCGGTACGCCTTGGTCCGGCGGACCGGGAGACGGTTCTCACCGAAGAGCCAGTAGACCGGAAGCGCAAGCCAGGGTTCAAAGAAGATGATCAGAAGCCACGCCGTCGCCGAGGCGGGGTTCTGGCGTCGCGACACCACGATCAGCATCACTAAGCGGATGAACCACTCGCTAATATAAAGTGTTTCCGTCCAAAACTCAGACATCGCTCGCCGCCGGAAAAATGACAGTCGGTACCCCGATGGAAGAAGCCAACCGAGGCGTCTTCGAAAGGATACCCCAAATTTGGGGGAAATCAAGATTTGGACTCCGCGCTAGAGAACGCGGTGGTCTCCCCAACACGTCATCCGGCGGTCCTCGCGACTTATCCGTATACGCCGAGCCCGCCGTCTTGGCAATTCTCGCGGAAACGCCCCACGGCGGCGGAGAATTTGGGTCTTTTCACAAAGAATTTGGTTCTTTTTCCCCGTCCGCGTACCTCCGCCCCTTTCTCGATCCGGAGCCGATCCGATACGATGGGGGGCACGGGGTGAGATGACAACACGCAAACAGAGGCGATAAGCATGAAGAAGATATTGATCACGCCGCGTCGTTATGTGCAGGGCCCCGGAGTCCTGGACGAACTGGGAGCGTCCGTGAAGCCCTTCGGCGAAAAGGCGGTTATCCTGTGGGATAAACTCGTCAAGCGTCTTTTCGGAGAGACCGTCCTGGCGAGTTTTCGCGAGGCCGGCGTGGAGGCGGTGGAAGTCGAATTCCCCGGCGAGGCCACTCTCGCGGAACGTTCGCGGGTCGCGCAAATCGCCGCCGAGGTGAAAGCCGCCGCGATCGTCGCCCTGGGGGGTGGAAAGGTACTCGACGTCGCCAAAGGGGCCGCGAACGATGCCAAGACGGCGATGGTCTCCTGCCCCACGATCGCCTCGACCGATTCCCCCACGAGCGCCTGTTCCGTTTGGTATGACGAGGAGGGGAATTACGTCGGGTTCGACTGCTGGCCGTTCAACCCGGACCTCGTCCTGGTCGATACGCGGGTCATCGCGGGCGCCCCGGTTCGGACGTTCGTCGCCGGGATGGGAGACGCCCTGGCGACCTGGCTGGAGGCGGAGGCGGTCTACAAGTCCCGTTCGCTGAACTTCGCCGGCGGCCACACAACCATGGCGGCAATGACGCTGGCGAGTCTCTGTTTCGAGACGATCCTCGACTTCGGACGCGAGGCGAAGCGCGACGTCGAGCGGCACCTGGTTACGCCGGCGGTCGAGAAGGTCGTCGAGGCGAACGTGCTCCATTCCGGCATCGGCTTCGAAAGCGTGGGCCTGGCCTGCGCGCACGACGTGGGCAATTTTCTGTCGAATTTCCACGAGTGCCACGAAAAGGGGTTGATGCACGGCGACAAGGTGGCCTTCGGAATCCTCACTCAGCTCTGCCTGGATGAAGAAACCGATCTCGAACTGAAGCGGACGGTGACCGATTTCCTCATCGATGTCGGTCTGCCGGTCACGTTGGCCGATCTGGGCCTGGACGGGCTGCCGAAGGAGCGGCTCGATGCAATCGGCACCTTCTGCGCCGCGGAAGGGTCGCTCACCCGCAACCATCGTTTTCCCATTACCCCGGAGGCGGTCGTAGACGCCCTCTTCTCGGCGGACGCTTACGGCACAAAACGGAAGCGGCAGTGTTCCTAGCTCGCGAAGTCATCACGCGCATGGTGATCTCAGTGACTTCGGGTTCGTGCGCCCGCCTCGAAAGGAAGAACCCCGGACTCGGTGATTACGAGATCGACCGGTTGGTCGTGGGGTTCCGTGGGGATTCGTTCGGCGATTTGGCAATCGAACGCAAGTCCGATCGCCGGAGTAGTCTCAGGGACGTTCAGTAGGAAGTGGTCGTAGTAGGCTTTGCCATAACCCAGCCGGTTTCCATGCCGGTCGAAGCCGACGCCGGGAACGAGGACGATGTCCACTTCCTCCGGGAAAACGCGACGCCCGGCGTCGGATCTCCACTCGGCCGCCGGTTCCAGGACGTGGAACACGCCCGGGACGAGTTCCGTGAGCGATTCGACGCGGAAGAGTTCGAGTCCGTCGGCGCGGCAATAGGGTATGACGAGCCTGTTGGGGGGGCTCATGGCCCATTGGACGACGTGTTCCGTCCGAACTTCTTCCGGCAATTGGAGATAGGCCATGATGGTCCGGGCCGTCCGAAAGGCCGGAAGCGTTTGGAGGTGGTCCCAAATCCGCTCGCTCCGCGAGTCTTTCTCCTCAAGCGATTTGCGGCGCAGACGCAACGTCTCGCGAAGACGGGCCTTTTCGACTTTGGTTGATGAATTTGGCATTCAAGATGCTATAATCGGCTTTTTGTTTGTTTTCAAGCCCAAAAAGTGGTATTCTTCGCATTGATGCTTTACAAAAACGTCTGTATTGAGGGATTCACCTACCATCTGCCGGACGATGTCATTACTTCCGACGAGATCGAGCGCCGGCTGGCCCCCCTCTATTCGCGGTTGAAGCTGCCGGAGGGGCGGCTGGAACTGATCACCAGCGTCCGTCGGAGACACCTCTGGCCGGAAGGGACGATGCCCGGCGAGGTCAGCGCCAAGACGGTTCGCAAGGCGCTCGGCGAGGCGGGAGTCGACCCGGAAAAGGTTGGCTGCCTGGTGCATGGATCGGTCTGCCGCGACTATCTGGAGCCGGCGACGGCCTGTGGGGTTCACCGCGCGGCGGGGCTGCCGGACGGCTGTCTGGTGTACGACGTCTCCAACGCGTGCCTTGGGCTGCTCAACGGGATGGTCCAAATCGCCAACATGATCGAGCTGGGGCAGATCGAGGCGGGCGTGGCGGTCGGAACCGAGAACAGCCGCCCCCTCCTGGAGACGACGATCCAGCGGCTCAACGCGGATACTTCGTTCACGCGGAAGGACATCAAGCGGGTGATCGCCTCGCTGACGATCGGCTCGGCGAGCGCGGCGGTCGTCCTGTGCCATAAAGATATCAGTCGCAAGGGCAATCGACTGCTCGGCGGAACGGCCCTTTCCAATACCGCCTTCTGCCATCTGTGCCGCAGCGACGAGTCGGACGCGGCCGGTTCCGGGATGGAACCGCTAATGTGGACTGATTCCGAGACGCTCATGCGCGAAGGGATCGCCCTGGCTCAAAGGGCCTTCGACCGGTTCCTGACGGAATTGGGCTGGACAAGGCAGGACATCGCGAGGACCTTCTGCCACCAGGTGGGCAAGACGCACTCGAAGCTCCTCTTCGAGTCGCTCGGGGTGGACCCGGCGGTCGATTTCAGCACGGTCGAAACGCTGGGGAACACGGGGTCGGCCGCTCTCCCGTCGGCGGCAGCGCTGGGCATCGAACAAGGGGCCGTCCGCCCCGGCGACAACGTCGCCCTTCTAGGAATCGGCTCCGGCATCAACGTCTTGATGTTGGGGGCAAGGTGGGGTGGCGATGAGCGGCGGGGCGAGGCTACCGATTGAGCAGAGGTAGCGTGATCTTCAGCCGCGTGCCTTCGCCGGGATTGCTCCGGATGACGGCCCTCCCCCCGAAGACGCGAGCACGATGACGGATGCCCTCGAGACCGAATCGGGTTTCTTCGACGGCGTCGACGTCGAAGCCGACGCCTCGGTCTTCGATGAGGATATGGAGATACCCTTTCTGCTCGAAGACGTCCAACCGGGCGCGGTCGCTCTTGCTGTGGAGCATGGCGTTGGTGAGTCCCTCCTGGACGATGCGATAAACGGTGGTCTCCAGCGGCCCGGCCAGGTCTTTCGTTTCGATATTCCAGGAGGAGTCGACCGCCATGCCGGAACGGGCTTCGATCTCCTGCACGAGGTTTTCCAGGGCCGTCTTCAGGCCGAATTCGTCGAGGACCGAAGGGCGAAGTCCCCGCATCACGCGGCGCGCGTCGGCCATGGCGTCTTGCAGCATTTCTCGGATCGAACGAAGAAGATCGATTTCCTTTGGACGGAGTTTTTCGATTCCCTGGAATAGGGATTCGAGGCTCATTAAAGCGGCGGTGAGTGGTTGCGCAACGCCGTCGTGGATTTCGTACGCGACGAGTTTGCGTTCGCGCTCCTGCATCTCGAGCATTCGTCGCAGGCGGTCATGCCCCGAATCGATCACTTTTTGCGCTTTCCGGTGGTCGGTAACGTTGCTGCAAATGACCATGATAGTCCGCTCCCCTCCCAGGGCCGTCATGGGCACGAACCGGCACAGCCAGTGATGGCCGTGAATGCTCTCGATCTCGATTTGCTGAACGGTACCCGTCCTGCGCGCCTTGCGGAAGACCTTGTTTGCCTCCTCTCGCTGGCGCGGAACGACGTGCGTAAGGGCCTTCGTTCCGGGGAGGGTTTCGGCCGAGACGGCGTCGGTGGAGCGGTTCGCGTAGAGAATGCGTCCCTCCCAATCGAAGACCATGACCATATCGGGAGTGTTTTCGATCAGACTCCGGTAGCGTGCCTCGGATTTCCGCAAGGATTCTTGGGCGAGGGTCCAGGAGGTGATATCGCGGACCGTGTCGATACCCCACCATTCGCCGTCGACCTTGACGGCGGCGACGGCGACGGCCGCCGGAAACTCCCTGCCGTCCTTGCGGCGCAAACGGACCTCTATCGTGAAGTTGGGCCGTTTGGTTGTCCCTAGCTCCGCGAATCGCTCGCGGAATTCGGCGCGCGCCCCCTCCACGTCCACGAAGAGATCCGAAACCGGCCGACCGACGATCTCGTCCGGTTCGTATCCGAAGCATTCCTTCGAAGCTTCGTTCCAAAACGCGACCCGTGACCGGGAATCGACGACGACGACCGAATCCGGAAAGGAATTGGCCAGCCGGCAAAGCTTGGTCAATTCAATCTTGAAATGCCGGTCTCCTTCGAAAAGCGACCGGGGTAGGTACGTACTCATGGAATTGCCCATTTAACGAGGTTCTTCACCAATACCCCTCCGGCATACGCCGCGACCGCCAGTATGACCACGACCGGGCCGCACGGCCAGTTCAACGGGTACGCGACGGTCAACCCGGCGACGACCGTCACCGCGCACAAGACCACCGCGAAAAGCGCCATTTGCCACAGGCGCCGGGCGAACAGACCCGCCGTCGCCGCCGGCAACGTCAGAAGGGCAATCGCCATGATAATGCCTACGAGCCGAACGAGCAAGACGACCGTGACCGCGGTCAGTACGAGAAGGAGCAAGTAATAAAACCGGACATGGATGCCCCTGGCCTCGGCGAACGGTTCATCGAAACTGACGGCGAGAAACTTGGGATAGAACGCCACCGCGGTCGCGACGACGATCAAATCCAAGACACCAACCCAGACGAGATCGGCCTTCGACACGAGAACGATGTTGCCGAAAAGGTAACTGGTCGCGTCGACGGAGACGGGAAGCCGATCCATCAGGACGAATCCGGCCGCCATCCCCAGGGCCCAGACCGCGCCGATGGCCGTGTCTTCGCGCCCGCTGCCGTAAATCCCGACCAGCCCGATCACGAGAGCCGAGCCGACGGCGACGAGGGCCGCCCCGAGCATCGGGTCGAACCACGCAATCCCCCAAACCTGCTGGAGAAACAGGGCCGCGCCGATTCCCCCCAATGCGGAGTGAGATATTCCCCCGGCAAGGTAACTTACGCGTCGCGTGACGACGTAGGAGCCGACCACGCCGAAAGCGATACTGGCGAGAAGTCCGCCGATGAGCGCATATCGCAAGAACGGGAAATCGGGGTCGATCAGTGCCTGCCAGAAATCAGCCATCGGACGACGCCTTCGGATTGATGTGCGAGTCATGCCGGACCACGCGGACGTTGGACTCGTAGAGGTCTTGGAGCATGGCCCCGTCGAGTTCCGCCGTTTCGTGCATTACGACGCGCCGATTGACGCACAGGGCCTTCTTCGTCGTCTCGCCGACGAACCCCAGATCGTGCGAGACGCAAATGACCGTCATTCTGGAGTTCAACCGGCGAAGCAGCTCCGCGATACGCCGCTCTCCCTTACTATCGACGTTGGCCGTCGGTTCGTCCAATAACAGGAGTTCCGGCTTGGAGCAGAGGGCCCTGGCAATCATCACCCGCTGCCGCTGGCCCCCGGAAAGAGCGGTCAACGATCGCCGTCGGTAAGAATTCATCTCAACTTCATCCAGCGCCTCCGCCGCGGCATGCCGATCCTCGTGGGTGGCCCACCCCAGAAGTCCCTTCAGCCCGGGGGTACCCAACCGACCCATGAGGACGACATCCATCACCGTAATGGGAAACGCCGGGTCGTAGTGAACGTGCTGCGGGACGTAGCCGATACGCCGCCGTGCCTGCCGAGGAGACCGATCCAAGACACGGATTTCCCCGCGTTGGGGCGTTTCCAGCCCCAGAAGGAGCCGCAGAAGCGTCGTCTTGCCCCCCCCGTTGGGTCCGACGACCGAAACGATTTCGTTCCTTTCGATACGGAATGATACATCCTCCAGCACCGGGGATTCGGTGTATCGGAAGCTTACATCGCGAACGCTCACGGCCGGAATTTCGCTCAAGGGTCGGGGGTCCTCTTCACATAATACGGACCTGCCGGATTCCCTCGCGCCGCGGCTCCGGAAGGACTTCGCGGGCCGGTTCAACGGGCGCGGAGACTCTCCGACACGGCTTTCGCCATTGTGTCAATCGTTTCGAGCGGGTCATCCGCGAGGGGATCCACGAGCACGACCTTGGCCCCCATGACGCGCGCGACCGCATCCGCCTGACGCCTGTCGAATTGGGGTTGGGTAAAGAGAACACTCACCCGATCCCGCCGCGCTTGAGCGACGAGTTCGCGAAGCTGTTTCGGCGCGAGTTGCCTGCCGCCGGTCTCTACCGAGACCTGCCTGAGGCCGTAGGCGTCGGCGAAATAGCCGTACGCCGGATGAAACACGTAAAACGCGCGTCCACGATACGACGTAAGCGTCTTGGCGACTCGCGAATCGAGGGCGTCGAGTTCCTTCTCCAATTCGGCCGCCCGGTCGAGATAGCCGTCGCGCCCTTCCGGGTCGATACGGCCCAGGACTTCGGCCGTGTTCTTCGCTAATACCTTCAAAGCGGAAGGGGCAAGCCAGACGTGGGGATCCGATCCACCGTGGGCACACTGGTGATCATGCGCGTGGGAGTGGTCGTGATCGTGTTCGCACGCTCCCGGACCGAGTTGGCGGCGCTCGATGCCTTCGGTCATGTCGACGATTTCGACCGGTACGCTTTGTCCGCGGAGCTTCGGGACGATGGCCTCCTCGAACGAAAGACCGATCGTGAAATACACCTTGGCCTTGGCCAACCGCGCGGCCTGGAGCGGGCTCGGCTCGAAAGTGTGAGCATCCTTACCCGCAAAGACCAGCACCTGCGTCTGGACACGCTCGGCGCCGATGCGCTCGACGATTTCCTTTTGCGGTGGAATACTGACGAAGACGGCGATCGGCTCGCCGCGTGACGGCGCGGCCCAACCGCAGGCGACCGTTAGGACCGCGATTTTCGCGAACTGCATTGGCATGGGTGTTTCTCTTCGAAGGATTTCGGGAAACGAATCGGACGGGGGCTCGGTTCGGCTCTCGCCCTGCCGCCATTGCCGCGGCGAGGTACGGAAGCGCGAGCCGTTTTCCTCACGGTTTTTCTTCCGGTTCTTTTTCGGAAGGAGCCTCCGGGGTCGTCCGAGGCGTTCCGGTTTCGATCAGCAGAATATCGACAACCAGGGGCAGTTCATTTCCCCCGGTCGAGGCCGGCTGGGCACCGGGTTGGGCCATGGGCTCCATCCCGGCTCCCGGCGCGGCGGCGCCGGCGCCTTGCTGGGTGATCATGATATCGATTGATCTCGTGACCCCAGGGACCTCGGACGCGCCGACACGGTCGAACCAGACGTACGAAGTAGTATTCCGTTCTTTCGCCGATTTGGCCTGTCGGCGGTAGTGCGTGAGGGTCTTCTGGACGTGAAGCGACTCCTCGATCCGGAGGAAATGAATTCGCAGCGGATCGACCGGCGCCGCCTGGAGTCCCTTCGGTGCGTCTTTCGGCCATTCGAGGTCGAACCGGGCCGTCACGTTGGCGTCCTTGTGTAATTTGATCGGAAAACCCTCGTCCGTCGCTTGTTGTCCCAGATTGAACGAAGCGGTCGCCAAATTGTCACACAAGTATTTGACCATCTTCTGGCTGGTTGCTTCCCATGATTGCTCGGGACCACCGATGTCTTGAGGAACCCCGTTTCCCGGGCGGCCGCGCGGGGCCGGCGTGGATTTATCCCAAGGGAGGGACTTTATCGTAATCAAGAATGCCGGATCCCAGACGACCTGCGTCGTCAAACCGGCCTGTTCCAAAACCTGTGGCCCGGTCCGCCACGTCTTTTCCAGTACCTGCTTCAGAACGGACCTCATCGCATCGGTCGGGATCGTCGCGGCGATCATGAGCACGTTCACGAAACGATTATTCGCCGTGCCGTAACCGCCGGGAACCATTCCGGCCCCTTCCATTCCGGGAGCCCCGCCGAACGCCGCCGGCGCGGTTTCGCGCGGAGCGCCGGCGTTGAGGACCGCCCCCATCGCCGCCGCGAGCTGCGGGTTCCAAAGATACCTCGCGATTTTATACGGGAGTTCCGGATCATTCTCAAAGGAGGCCGACCGCGAATCGATGCCCCCGAGACCCATGCCGGGCATTCCCATTCCTTCCATCGGACCGTACGCCCCGGCTCCCGGCATGCCCCCCTCGCCGTATCCGCCGGAGGTGCCGGTCGACCACCGGCTTTTCTGCTTTCCTCCAGGTTCGTTGACCTGGCGTGGAGGTTCAATGATACCGAATATCCGTGCCAGGCCTTCGCTGGAATACTGCAAGAAGTACTGCTCCAGATTCTGCTTCGTTTGGTCGTCAACCTCCAAACTCATGTACATCTTCAACTGAGCGCCGATATTCTCCGGAACCGGCTTCTCGATGATCGCGCGGAGTTTCTGGACCTTCTCCGCCGGCGTATTCGGATTCAGCAGGAATTCGGCCAGTTTCGTCCGGAATTCCTCGGAGGCGGTCGCTTCGACCGTCTGAATCAGAAGCTGCGTCAACTGATCGTTTCCATAGCCGCCCGGACCGTATCCTCCCGGGGCGTAACCCGACTCAAGCCCCATTCCGGGAGGCTGGCCGGGCATCATTCCCGCCGGTTCGCTCGGACTTTTCGCATATTCGGGCCACAACTTCTCCGGTTGGGTGACCGCCTGGAATATGACCGCCTCCAACTCCGGCGTCGGTTCGGCGGCCAAGAGCTTAATCGCCTCGAGCCGGGCGGTCGGGTTGTCGTCCGTTTCGAATTTACCGGAAAAGACCTCCATCAGCGTCTTTTTTCCCCCGGGCGTACCGCTATAGCCCAACGCCTGGATGATCGTCTGGATCGTCTGTGCGTTCAAACCGCTCGGGCCGGCCGGCCCCCCCATCCCAGGCATCATGCCTTCATATCCCATGCCCATCGACGGGTTCACCGGCTTCTCCTCTTCCTTGGGCTTCTCGGTCTTCGCGAGAAGCTTCCGAAGCAGTTCGACCGTCTTCTCCTCTCCTTTTCCGGTTCGTACCAGATGGACAACCGCTTCATTCAGACGGTAGTCGTTCTCTTTTTTCGCGTCGAGATAGTCTTCTTCCTTCCACTCGGCGAAGTCCTGGGGCCGCTGTTTCTGTTGAGGCTGGCCGTAACCACCCCCATGCATTCCTTCCATTCCCATGCCCGGCATCATCTCGCCAGGGGGCATTCCGCCGGGAACCATCTCCCCCGGGGGCATGTCTCCGGGCATCGGTCCGGGTCCACCCGGCATGGGGCCTCCGGCCATATCGCCCGGCATGCCGGAATCCGCTGGGGGGCTCATTGGATCGGACGGCACCGGTTCCCCGGGCATTCCAGGGGGAGGAGCCATGTCCGCGCCAGGATCTACCGCCGCGTGAGGCGCCGGTTCCGGAGGGGGCGGAGTAGCGTCACCACCGGAACAGCCGAACACCGCGACGCCTACGCCGAGCAATAAGCCCAGCGCGAAAACCTTGCGGATCGCGAACTTGGAAAAAGGGAATAACGCCCGCCGATCGCTCGTCGGCGGCAAGGGTAGGAGAGACGGTGAATTCTTCATCCACGCCATCGAACCGGCTCTCGATGTTTTCATGCGATGCTCCAGAAAAAAACAGGAAAATCGGTACCCGCTTAAGTATGACATAGATGGCGTTCTAATACTACCCTGTTTTTCAAGAGATTAGTGCAATCGTAGGACATGCGTTTACTTCAAAAAGGGGGTGTCTCACCAAGCCCGCGATCCTTCCCAACCTCGTGTCGCTTGGAGAAGAAGGGTTCATCCCCTATAATTCTAGGGTGCCCGGAAACCCTTACTCAGCGGGCGTCGGCTTTGCCGGCGTCAATCAGTCGGTCGGTCCGCGGTTTCAGAAGGTGATCTGACAAGGATGCGAAGTGGAAAATGAACGCGATTTTTCCCATTTCTTCGACGCTATTGCCGCCGTTTTGTAGATTTGGCGAAACGCCCTTCCTTACGGCGAGCCCTTCGCGGGGTGCCGTCCGGGTTGGGGGGTGGGCGGCGAAGTTCGTCGCGTTGGTCGTCCTTTTTCTCGTGAATGCGTGGGGTCCGTTCTTGGCCGAGGCGGCGGACGACAACGCGACCCCGAAAGAAACGGAATCGCGGGTTGAAGGCCTGATCCTCCAATTGGGGGATGATGATTTCGAGCGGAGAGAAGCGGCCCAGGCGGCCCTCGCGAGAATGGGGCCCAGCGCCGTGGCGGCCCTGACCCGGGCAAAGGAGCATGAGGACTTCGAGATCGCGTGCCGGGCAAGATACCTTCTCGACCGGATTCGGATCGCCTGGACCCGGCCGAATGATTTGCCGTTGGTGAAGGAGCTTTTCGCGCGGTACGACTATCTTTCGGACGCGGAAAAGGTGATCCGGATTCAGTTGATGCAGTCGCAACCGGCCGAAATCCGCGCGATCACGCTGGGCCGGGTCACGCGAAACGAACCGAATCCGAATCTTTCGAAGCTTGCGGCGCTGGGGTTATTGGGCGTCCAGCCGCTGAGGATCGCGACCGCTTCCGGTCTGGATTTGGCGCAGAGCATGATGCTGGACGAAGAGCGGTTTTTCGGGAACGCGCGGATTCCGAACGTCGCCGGGATTCAGATTCAAGGGGGCATGTTTTTCCCCGGAAATCCGATGTTGGAATTCGAGCTCGATCCGACGGAGTTGATGGATCCGTTGAATTCGATGAACGCCTCGGGGGGGGAGAATCCCGCCGCGGAGTCGTTCGACCCGGCGGTCTACAGGGACTCGATCGAGCGCGAATTGGGAGACTGCGACCGGCCGGGAGCCGGTTGGGTCCGCGCCGTTTCCCGGTTCGAGGCCGAAAGGGACGTCGGCGCGTTCCTTTCTCAATGGCGCGGCTTCCGTGAAGCGGAGGCGAGTCCGGAGGGGGGGGGAGATGCCAGGGATGGTCAACTGCAAAAGGCGATCGCGGACCAGTTGCTCTGGTACGAGGCGAACGTCCTTTTCCGGGAGGGAAGGAAGGAGGAGGGGCTCGTCGCGGCGAAGGAGTTGATGGAGACCGCCGCGATCGGTTCGGCCGAGTTGGAGCTGCTCGTGGAGTGGTTTACGAAATCGGACGAAAGCGCGCTTCTGGAGCAGCTCAGCACCGAACGCGCGGAGGAGTTCAGCCGGAATCCGCTTCTGCTGTATCAAATCGCGGAGGGTTTCAGGAAGGCCGGAGATGAAACGAGGGCGGAATCGGTCGCGCGGCGCGCGGCGATGCTTAATCGGGGTGGCTCGCCCATGGACATACTCAAGCATCAACAAGTCGCCTCCATCCTATGGGAGCGAGGTTCGATCTCCTGGGCGGAGCGGGAACTTCAGGCCATCCTCGATATGGCTCAACCGGGAAGTACCTTCGCCTTGAGAGCGCAATACCATCTCTCGCGGCTCCAATTCGAGGACGAGCGACCAATGGACGCGGCGAAGGGCCTGGAGAAACTCCTGGACGCCGAACGGGCGAAGGGAGAACTCAATCCGACGCTCGCGCAATACCAGATACAGTGCGATTACTACTACTCCCAGCACTACCGGCGGATCGGCGAGCGCGAGAAGGAACGTGAGTACCTGGAAAAAGTGCTGGCGGCGAATATGATTGATTCCGAGACGATGATCGACGTTCTGATCGCCGCCTGGCAGGCCGAGGGGCTTTCGGAAAGAACGCGGAGGAACTTAAAAACCCGTATCGAGACGATGCTTGCTCGAGATTTCCGAGTGCTCGCCGCCCGGCCGGATGATCCGACGGCGTACAACAACTACGCTTGGCTGGCCGCGAACACGAAACTGGGAGACTTGAAGCAGGCGCTGGAGTTTTCGAAGAAGTCGATCGAGATCGCCGGCGAGAATTACGCCTATTTGGATACGCTGGCCCATTGCTACCACGCCCTGGGCGATTTCGAGAACGCGGTGAAGTATCAGGAGAAAGCGGCGGCGCTGGCGCCGCACGCGAAGGTGATTACCTCCAAGCTCGACTTCTTCCTGGAGGAGCGCGACGCCGCGAGGGAGAAGGAATCCCCATGAAAGAAATGCTCGTGAACGGGAGCCGCCTCGCGTACCGGGACGAAGGGACCGGAAAGCCGCTCTTGTTGATTCATGCCTTTCCGTTGGACCACACGGTTTGGGAACATCAGTTCGAGGTCTTTTCTCGCGCGCGTCGGGTCCTTCTTCCCGACTTGCCCGGCTTCGGCCGGAGTGAGCCGCGAGCGGATGTCGTCACCATGGAACGATTCGCCGACGATCTGGCCGCGATGCTTGCGTCGCTGGAGATCGACGAGCCGGTCACCGTCGGAGGGATCTCCATGGGCGGGTACATCGCGTTCGCCTTCCGGCGGAAGTATCCCCAACTCACCGGCGCGTTGTTGCTGTGCGATACCAGGGCGAAGGCGGACACCCCGGCGAACGCGGCGCTGCGGCTGAAGGCGGCGGAGCAGTTCCTCGGTGAAGGAATGGCCGCGGCCGCGGAAGAGATGCCCTCGAAATTCCTCTCGCCCAAAACCCTGGCCGAAAGACCGGACGTGGTCGAATCGATCCGCTCCGTCATCCGCCGGACGTCTCCCGCGGGAGCTGCCGCGGCGAATCGGGGAATGGCACGGCGTCCGGACATGGAAGAGGAACTTCCGCGGATCGACGTACCCACCCTGGTTATCGTCGGCGAGGACGACCGGATTTCTCCCCCGGAGGAAATGGCCCTGATCGCCTCGCGCATTCCGGGAGCCCGATTCGAGACGATTCCGGAAGCCGGTCACCTTTCACCGCTGGAGAACCCGGCGGCGTTCAACGCGACGACGGCCGGATTCCTGGCGTGAGCGGCGCGGTTCGGCGGTTCAATCCGGTCAAGCGGCCGCGACTGAAGGGGCTTTCGCGTTTTGGCGAGCGTTATTCTCTCGCTCGAACGTACAAAGCGTCCCTTTTTCCGTTCCAGGCGAGGTTTCGTAATGGAAAGCCGAGTCGCGGCGTTGGAAACGCCCAGAAGAGATTATAATTAATTATGCTTGGCGGAGACCGTATGTCAATAACAAACCAGCACGAATAATTACTATTGTCAGCACCAGCAATGACTCCGAATGCCGAATCTTGGAATCACGGGCTGCGGATCGGCGCCAAGACCCATGTCGGCATGGTCCGGGGGAACAATCAGGATAACCTGGCGGTGATTCCGGCCTCGAGCCGGAAGGAGTGGATCGAGAAGGGGCATCTGTTCGTCGTCGCGGACGGAATGGGTGCGCACGCGGCCGGAGAACTTGCCTCCAAAATCGCCGTCGACCGGATTCCGCTGGCCTACCGGAAGCGGGCCGATCTGGCGCCGCACGAGGCGCTCCGATACGCGATTGAATCGGGCCATTCGGCCATTTTCGAGCGGGGCCAGAGCTCGGAGGAATTCCGCGGAATGGGAACGACGGTCAGCGCGCTGGTGTTGTTGCCGCAGGCGGCGTTCGTCGGTCACGTGGGTGACAGCCGCGTCTACCGGCTCCGCGGGGGGCGGTTCGAACAGCTCACGTTCGATCACAGCCTGTTTTGGGAATTTCGCGCAGCCGGCCAGATCGACGACGAAGAGGTCATCAGCTACGTTCCCAAGAACATCATCACGCGTTCCCTGGGGCCGAAGGAAGAGGTGGACGTCGATTTGGAAGGTCCCTTTCCGCTGGAAGTCGGCGATGCGTTTCTTCTGTGCAGCGACGGGCTCAGCGGTTTCGTCAGCGACGAGGAAATGGCCGTCTTGATCGAAACGCTGCCTCCAGAGGAGGCGGTGGATGTTCTCGTCGACATGGCGAACCTGCGCGGAGGTCGCGACAACATCACGGTAATCGTCGTGCGGCTCGGCGATTCCACGGCCGTCGAACCCGGAGAAATCCGGGTTCCCGCCGCCCCCGAGGAACGGCGCCGGAGGGTTTCTCCTCTGTTTTGGGGCACAGCAGGAATTTCGCTTCTTCTGGGCCTCGGGGGATTCGCGTCCGGATTCTGGTCGGTCGGGTGGTGCGGCGTGCTCGGGGCCTGCGTGTTCGGATTGCTGGGTTTCTTCCGCGCCGGCGGTTCGACGACGGTTCTTTCCGGCCGGTTGGGCAAGGCCCCTTACGTCCGGTACGACGACCTCCCTTACCGGAAGGTTCTCCAGCAAGTCGCCGATATGCTCCGCGACCTCCGGGACGCGGCGATCCGCCAGGATTGGCCGGTCGATTGGTACAAGTTCAAACAATACGAAAACCACATCCGCGCCGTCTCCGACTCCATGCCCAAGGAAGCCGTTTCCACCTATGCCAGGGCGATTCACTTTCTGATGTCGCAGTTGTCGCGCGATTCTCAAGGGTAGCCCACGTCCGATCCCGGCGAATTCTCGTTCTTCGGCCTCCTCCAGGCGAGCGAAGCGAGGGCGATGAACGACTTTCGTTCCTCGCCGAGCACGACGCCCGCCGGCCTTGGCCGAACCACCGCGTCCTCGACAAGCAGCTAGCGGTGTAGGCCGGCTACGCCCGCGGCATTCACTCCTTCGCGAGGGCCAAAGAGCCCAGGCCGTAGAACGTGTATTCCACGTCGGGCGTCTCGTCCCATGCGCCGGCGCGGAAGCCGCCCTCGGGGCATTCCAGGGAATCGACGAATCGGAGAATGGCCGATCGATCGACGGAGTCGGCCGCGCCCAGGTGACGCAGGGCGACGAATCCGGTGAACGTGCTCAGGAGATCGGCGAAGGGGATTCTCTCCGCCGCTTTGAAGCCGCCCTCCGAGGTTTGCATCGACCGGAGGAACTCGGCGGCACGGCGGCGAATCCGCGCATCACGGTCTTCCAGGATTTCCAGCAGGGCGACGGCCGCGCCGGTTGGATTGACGCCGCCGGCGCGCATCTGGACCGCTTCGGCGAAACCGCCGTCCTCCCGGCGGCGCGACCGAACGAAACGGAGAATCTCGTCGGGCCTGAATGGCTGGATGCCGAGCAATTCCCCGCACGCGGTAATCAGAAACGTATTGTACAGACTGCCGTATTTGCTTCTTTCCGTCTTGGCGAAGCTGCCGTCGTCGCGTGCCAGCGGCTCGATGACGGCCTCGAACGTCCTTTGCCGTTGGGCGGCCGAATCGAACGCGAAGTCATGTCCGGAGGCTTGCAGCATCAGATCGCAGAAGAGCAACGAGAGAAAGTCGACCGGAGAAGGAGAGGATGCGAGCCGTTCCCGCAGGAATCGGCAAAGGGGCTTGCGGACGGAATCGGGAATTCCACCCAACAGAACCAACACTCGCAGCGCGAAGCCGGTGTAGTAGGCGTCACTCGATCCGTCCCGGTTGGAAAAACCGCCGTCCGAGTTCTGCGCGGCAAGGAGGAACCGGCGATGCCGGGCCCTTCCGTCGGCATCGATTCCGCCCGACCGGGCGGCCAATTCGACGGCAAGTCGAGCTAGATACGACATCGTTTCGCGTCTCCCGAAGACCGGCGGCTCGGCTGACGCGCGGACTTTGGCGCCTCGGCGGTCCGGGCCATCGTGAAGAGCAAATCGGAGAGCCGGTTCAGGTAAACGATCGCGGCCGAAGCGCCGGGACCGGGTTTTTGTTCCGCGAACGTCACGGTCCGGCGTTCCGCTCGGCGACAGACCGCGCGGGCCAAATGGAGCGACGCCGAGGTCCGGTGAGGCCCGGGAAGCACGAAAGCATTGAGCGGTTCAAGGCGTGCGGTTAGTTCATCCACGAGGGTTTCCATTGCCGCGACGGCGTCGTCGATCCATTCGGTCCGATCGTCAAAACCGTGTATCACCAGCGCGCCGAGCCGGAGCAGATCCGCCTGAACGCGACGGATCACCCCTTCAAAACCCTCCGGCAACCTCTCTCCCAAGGCCAGGCCCAGCAGACAACTGAACTCATCGAACGTGCCGAGCGCCTCGAACAAGGGCGAGTCCTTGCGCAGGCGCGTTCCAATTCCGGAATCCGTTTCTCCGGCATCGCCGGTTCTGGTGTAGATGCTCATTCCGCCAATTCGATCCGTAGTTTTCCAGCCGTTTCCAGGAGGGGAAGGAAATGCCCGAACGGAGCGCCTCCCTCGAGCGCCGTATCGCCCAATTTCAAATGGGTCGCCCCTGCGCCCCCCAGTCCGAGCGTCGCGTCGAAGGGAACCCAAACGTCACCGACGCGAAGCTCCGTCCACATGTGGTAGCCGAACGCCGAGGCCCCTTCCATGTAAACGAGCCCTACCGCCAACCGCGACGGAATTCCAACCGCTCGCGCCAAGGCCGCCAGGAAGACCGCGTGTTCCGTGCAATCTCCCTGCTTCGTTTCGCACACCTCCGCGGCGGAGGAAAACGCCTGCGAGAAATTCGTCTCGGTGATATATCCGTGCGCGAAACGCTCCAGCGTTCGGGCCTTCTTTAGGGTATCGGCCGCGCCGGCGACCGCATCGGACGCCAGCTTCTTGATGGCCGGGTCGTCACTTTGGATGTACGCGCTGGGCTCGAGATACTTGGAATTCGCCGGCGACTCGGCCGGTCCGGTCTCGATTTGGGCCTTCCTTGCCGAGTGAATCTCCACCAGCGCGGTCCGCGCGTCGATCTCGCTGACCCTTTGGAACGGCCCGCCGGCGAAGGCTTCCCCCGGATTTCTATCTTCGAGGGTTACGCGGTAGACCAGCTTCTCCGCGTCCGGCGCATTCGGAATCGGGGTTTCCAACGCGACGGAGACGTCCATTCCCATGTCGAAATCGGCCGTCTCGGGGTCTCGAAGGGCCTCCTCCTTCGGAACGACGTAGGATTCCATGTTCAGAATCGCGATGCGGCTCTTGAGGATACCGCCGCGCGAGTCGGTCCAGATCGTCTCCTGGAGGGGCGGGTTCCCGGCAAGCGAGATCGTCTTTTCGATCCTCAACAGCTCTTGGGTACTACTGAGCACGTCTACCTCCTCCGGGCCGACGGCCTCCAGTTCGACGTCGGCGACGGCGTCGAAGCCGAGGATCAGCGAACGGATTCTACGCGTTTCTCCCGGTTGCATCGGGGCCGCGCGGAGACTGTCCTCCACGGCATAAAAGCCGCCGTTTTCCGGTACCCAGGGCAGCCGGCCTTCGGTGGCTTTTCCCCGCGTCCGTGTCGTCAACAGGAGTTCGTTTCCTTCCACGCGACCTTCGGTGGTCGCCTTTTCCGTTCCCAAGACGGTGGTCAGCCGATAATCCAGGAGGCGCCCCCGCGTCGTTTCGGTGGCTTCCAGGCGTATTTCCTGTTCGGTCTGCTCTCCGAATCGCTGTACCTTGATGATATTGACGGAAGAGAGCACCCTCCGATCTCCTTCCAGCCGGATGCGGAGGTGACCGTATCCGATTTTGGTGCCTTGAAGGTAGTAGGCATCCCATTGGTCCAAATCGGCGACGACTGTTTCTGTTCGAGATGAACTTGAGCCCCGAGCGGTGTCATTCGCCGGGCCGGCCGTAGAGTCGGGAGTGATCTTCAGCGGTGGGGGGGACTCGGACATGCAACCGGCAAAGAAGACGAAGATCGCCGTCGCGAACGCCGCGCCGGCTTGATTTCGGACGAAATAGATCACTCTCAGTCTCCTTAATCGGTGCGATCATGAGAACGCACGCTCACGTTTTGATCGGTTTCTCGAATAAAATCCATCAGCCGAGGGCGCGAAAAGGGGCATTTTGCTCAGCGTAACATGCCTATGGAACGATTCAACCACCCCCCTTTTCGCTGGTCCGATGTGCATGGCACAAAAGCAAAATCCTACGCAAAATGAACAACCCGGGAGGGGTTTCTCGCCCGGCCGGTTCTTTCGTCGCAAAACCGCAGAGCATTCCAACCTCGCTTGAATTGCGCTGCTAGACTTGGTTGAAACCGGAGCGTTTCCATCGGGTCTTTTCGGATGGATCGGGTTACTCGGTGCCGCGGTGGGAGAAAGACGCCTCCTCAACGCCTTTCGGTAAGCTACGGTTTCAACATGTTTCCCAGCGACTGATCTAATCCTCCCCTCGTTTTATTTAATCCGAACGCACATTAGTTGGAATTAGCACCGATGGGCTTTCTTAAGAAATTCTTCAGAAATGTCTTTCGAGATGGTACGATGCCCCTCGGAACGAGTAGTTTCGAACATCTGACCAAGGAGGAACTCGAAACGCATCTCGGAGTAGCCAAGTATGGGGAGTTCGCGCTGACGGAAGCGGTGAGACCCTCGTATGACCTTCAAGTCGTTCCGTCCCAGGGATATCGTCATGACGCCTACCGAGACGACGAGAATCGAACTACCGTACCCGTCCTGATGGGGTCCATCACGCGAGAACAAGTTTTCGAGGCGTTCCTCGACCTGATCGATCCGCTCGGCAGCGTCGTTGACGTCGTCCTCGAAACCAGTCACAATCGCGAGGCGCGAGGCCACCAGGATCTGTATCGCGAACAAATCGATATGCCCGTCCTGAAAAGCATCCTGTGGGAATACGAGGATCTCCTTCTCAATGACGGATGTCTTGGCATCGCCGTCCTCAATCCGGGAATTCCGCAGGAGGTCCAACTTGACGAACACAAACTTTTGATCATTTACGGAGAAAACCAATCGGAGTACGAGGCGATTTTCGCCGAGCACCAGGTCGTCTTGGACGAGGAAATCCGGTTTATCACCGAGGCGGAACACGTCCACTCCTCCAGTGACCAATACCTCCAGCAGTTCGAGGAACTCAAGACCCGCCTCGGGATGGATTGCGGATACGCCTACGCCTAGCAGCCTGTTGAAGAACAGGCTGCGCGGGAAACAGAAGGTTTCCCACATATCCGCTGATTCGAAAAACCGGCGGATATGCGAGCGTCGTGGCCTCTCAGGCCGCATTTCCGCGGGCGCGCCAAACCCCAGGGTCTTCCCGTCGCGAGGCGCAGGATCGCACCAGGCGGAACCTAAGCATGAGCGAAGCATTTGATTCGAACACGAAAGAGGCGGAGGAACTCAGCCCCCCGCCTCCTTTCGTTTGGCGGGCCTGGGCGCTACGCTCCCAGCCGGTTCAGGGGATCGCGATGCTCGCTCTCTTCTTCATGGTCGCGGCCGGCCTGATTTGGGGCGGGAGTTCCATTCCAATTCTCTTGTTCGTCATTTTGTGCATGACGGTCACTCTGCGCCGTTTGCTCTTTCCGCTGTGGTGCGAGATCAATACGCACGGAATTGAATTCGGCCTCCTCTATTGGCGCAAGAAACGCATTCCTTGGCGCGAAATCGCCATGTGGCGGATTCAAAATGACGAGCTGCTCCTTTTTCCCCAAAGGACGACCACGCCGACCGACGTTTTCCGAATTCTTGCGATTCCGATGGGGGGCAATCAGGTCGAGATCGAATCGCGGATCAGATTCTATCTGGGTCCTTCTGAAGGAGGGTTTGGTCAGAACGCGGCTATTGAAATCATTGCGGATCAGGGAGAATAGGGTTGCCAGTTTCCGAGGACTCCGGATCGACCTAATCGACGATCGCGACCCCCCCGGCAAGGTTCGCGGCCTCCTTGGTCAAAGGAGGATTGCGGACGATTTGGAATAAGCGCTCGCGATGCGCAAGCATGGAGCGATTGAAACCCTCGGCCGTCATCTCGTCGCGGCGGTGCCAGGCCGAAAACATCCGCCGCGTCCGAT
>CAZFQG010000044.1:0-36264 GCA_964520785.1 uncultured Planctomycetaceae bacterium
GCACAAATCGCAACACTTCTGGCCACAACGGGTTAGAGGTTTTTAACAGGCCACCGACGGGCTGGTTCTATTCGATTCGCACGGAAACCTTCTGGATATGAATCCAGCGGCGTTGGCGATTCACGGATTCGAGGACGTGGAACAAGTTCGGCGGCATATTGACGAACTGGCCGACATCTTCGAACTTTTCGATCTCGCCGGAAATCTGCTTACCACCGACCAATGGCCGATCGGCCGGGTGCTTCGCGGCGAGACCTTCAGCTCACTCGACGTCGCGGTCCGCCGGACCGATGGCGAGAGGAGCTGGATCGGCTCTTACGGCGGTACCCCCGTTTATGATTCCCAGGGCCGCGTCATTTTGGCGATCCTCAGCGTCCGCGACTTCACCGACCGCCACCGCGCCGAAGCGGAGCTGAAGGCGGCCCGAGTCGCCGCCGAGGCGGCGAACGTCGCCAAGAGTCAGTTCCTCGCGAACATGAGCCACGAACTCCGCACCCCAATGAACACCATTCTCGGGATGACCGACCTGGCGCTGACGGAGGACCTCTCTCCGACGGTCCGCGACTGTCTCTCAACCGCCAAGGAATCAGCCGACACCCTGCTGGAGCTTCTGAACGAAATCCTCGACCTCTCCCGGATCGAAGCGGGCGGATTTGAGCTGGAAGAGACGGACTTCGATCTTCGTGAGGTCGTCGACCAGGTGGTCAGCATGTTCGGCATCCGCGCCTACGAGAAGGGGATCGAATTGCTAAGCGATCTGGGCAACGTACCTTACCGGCTGGTGGGTGACCCGTTGCGCCTCCGCCAGGTTCTCGCCAATCTCCTCGGCAACGCCGTCAAGTTCACGCACGAGGGAGAGATTGTCGTCAGCGCCGCCGTCGAGTCGCGCGAAGACCGTGAAGTGGTCCTTGAATTCTCGGTCACCGATACCGGCATCGGCATCGCCCCGGAAGATCAACAGAGAATCCTCCAGCCCTTTTCCCAGGCCGACGCGTCCACCACCCGCGAATACGGTGGGACCGGACTGGGGCTGACGATCAGCCAGCGCCTTGTTGAGTTGATGGGCGGACGGCTTGAGATCGAAAGCGAGCCGGGACAAGGCAGCACGTTTCGATTTACGGCGCGGGTGAGCCTCCAGGAGGAACCGGAGGAGGGAGCGCGCTCGGTCCCGGATGACCGTGGCGCACTCACCGGCCTTCGGGTACTGGTGGTCGTGGAGAACCCGACGGCGGCGCGGCTTCTGTGCGAGGTGTTCGCCCGCTGGGGTATGAGGCCGCACACCGCCCAAGACGTCCCGCGCGCCCTGGCCGCCGTTCACGACGCGGTCTCCGCAAAGCGTAAGTTCCGCCTGGTCCTCGCCAACGCGCGTCTTCCCGGCCTCGGGGGTCTGACGCTGGCCAATTGGCTGGCGTCCGACCCCTTACTGGCGGCGCCGTTCATCCTGATGCTCCATCGTTCCGACGCGCGCGAGGCGGTGGAAGCGGTCGAACACGAAGCCTTCGACGTCGTCTTGATGGACATCCAGATGCCGGAGATGGACGGCTTCGAGGCCGCGCGGAATATCCGCCGGCTGCCGGGCACGGCAAAATCGCGCATCCCCATCATCGCCATGACGGCGCATGCGCTGAAGGGAGACGCCGAGCGGTGCCTCGATGCCGGCATGGATGATTACGTCAGCAAGCCGATCAAAAGGAACAAGCTGATCGAGATCGTCGAAGGCGTCGCGGTGTGGTCGGGGCCGACCGGAGCGGACGCCGGCCCAGATGCGGAAAACCGTCCGCCGGAGAAAGGGAACGGTCTGCCCGAGAAAGCCGCCGGCCCCATCTATGACCTCAAGGAAGCTCTGCGATTCTGCGGTGAATATGAAATGTTCCAAGACATGGCGGGCTATCTCGTCCGGGACGGCCGGCCCTTCTTGGAGGAGATGCGGACGGCGCTGGCCGGGCGAAACGCGGGCGAAATGGCCAAAGCGGCGCACCGTCTTAAGGGAATCGTCGGCTACCTCGGCGCCGCTCGAACCACGAGAGCGGTATCGCGCGTCGAGAAAATCGGGCGCGCCCGTGACTTGACCGGCGCGGACGAAGCACTCGCCCAGCTCGACGAGGAACTCGCGAAACTGGAACTCGCGATTCAACCGCATCTGCGACTGGCCGACGATTAGTTCCGAGTCCTGAGTCGAGAGACATCCTGCCGCGACTGGTAGGGCCTGTTCGTCTGGGTGCAATAAACCCGGCCAGCTTTTCGGTACCCCCCAATCGGCGTGGAACCCCCCTTTCGTACCCACGTCAATTCGAGTTATAATGGAGCAAATCGCCACCGTTCCCATTCCAATTACCCCTGCTGAAGGAAACGACCTGATGCCTTCCGTCCGATCGCCCCGAATTGCGCGCGCGTCGATCTGGTGCCTCCTTGCCGCCTCAGCCGCGATGCCCCGTTTGGCGGCCGGGGAAGCGGCCGGCGGCGATGCCTGGAGTGCCCGAATCCGGGCGGATTGGCTCCAGCAGGAGGAGCGGCTGGGACGAACCGCCGGCTCGCCGGAATCGCTTGAAGCGGCGCTCGAGCGTACCGCGCGTTTGTTCGAAGACCTCGGCTCGCTGCCGGAAATGGGCGAATTCGCCGTGGAACGGGCCAAACTGGACGAACTCGTCCGGCGGGTGGGCCGGGCGGAACGCCTCTCGGACGAAGAACGGCTCGCTCTGTACTTCCAAGTCCGCGGGCTTACGCGCGACGTCGCCCTGCGGAATCCGCTCGTCGCCGGCAAGCCGATCCTGTTCTTGCAGTGCCGGCGGTTCATCTGCCAAATGCTCCACGAATACATCGGCTACTACTACAACTACCCGGGCGTCCATGGCGGCGGCATCTATGTTCTGGAGGAGCCGGGCCGCTCGCCGGAGGTCCGGTGCCTGACCGAGGGGAAGCTTCCCCAGGGCGCCTATACCACGCCGGCCCTCTCCTATGACGGCAAGACGATCTATTTCGCGTTTTGCCCCGTGGAGGAACGCGCAAGGAACCCGGTCCTCAACCATAATCACGAGGGGCTGAAGAAAGACCCCTTGGGCAGTACCGGTGCCCCCTACTACGAACCGGACCGCGGCGTCTTCAGCATCTACGCCGTCGACTCGGACGGCACGAACCTGCGGCGGTTGACCGAGGGGAGCGAGGACGACATGAACCCCGTTCCTCTTCCCGACGGTGGAATCGTCTTTCTCTCCACGCGCCGAGGGGGGTTCATTCGTTGCGACAACGCCTACGAGCCGGTCCCGGCCCACACGCTGCACCGCATGAACGCGGACGGTTCCGGGATACGCACCCTCTCCTTCCACGAGACGAACGAATGGCATCCGACCGTGCTCAACGACGGCCGCATTTGCTATTGCCGTTGGGATTACGTCGACCGCAGCGCGGAGAATTTCCACGGCCTGTGGGTCTGCAACCCGGACGGGACGAATCCTCGCATCGCCGTCGGCAATTACACGCGGACGATCAACGCCTTTTACCAGCCGATGGCGATTCCGAATTCGAACAAGATCGCCTTCATCGCCGGTGCCCACCACGCCAATGTCGGCGGAGCGATCTGCCTGTTCGATCCGTCCTTGGTGGCGCTGGAGGCGGAAACCGGCCTGGATGACCTCCGGTCGGTCGAGGTCCTTACGCCGGAAATATGTTTCCCCGAGGCGCCTGGCTGGCCGGACAGCTTCTTCCACGGTCCCATGCCTCTTTCGGAGGATTACTACCTCGTCTCGTTCAGCTTCCAGAGGCTTCCCGGGATGGGTTCCGGCATGCTCGACGACGGCGATACCGGCATCTACTATTTCGACCGCTTCGGCAATTTGGAGCTGCTCTACCAGAAACCGGGCATCTGTTCGATGAACCCGATTCCGCTTGCGCCGCGGCCGGAGCCGCCGGTGGTGGCCGACCGCCGCGAGGCCGCGCTGGGGGACGAGGGGACGTTTCTCGTGGCGAACGTGAATTGGAGCCACCTGCCGATGCCGCCGGACCGCCCGATCAAGGAACTCCGTGTGTTCCAGTTATTGCCGAAATCCCGCACCCACCGCGCGAACGATCCCCGGATCGGGCATGCGAATCAGGAGACCGCGCGGATGCTCTTGGGGACGGTGCCGGTCGAGCAGGACGGCTCCGCCCATTTCCGCGCCCCGGCACGAAAGCCGCTCTACTTCCAAGCCGTCGACGCCGACGGTCTGGCGGTCCAGACGATGCGGAGCGAGGTCTACCTCCAGCCGGGCGAAACGCTCACCTGCGTCGGCTGCCACGAACCGCTTCATTCCACGCCCCCCTCCACTCAGCCGCTGGCCGGATTGCGCGAGCCGTCACGTTTGAAGCCGGGCCCCGAGGGAACGCTGCCGATGAGTTATCCTCTGTTGGTACAGCCGATTCTCGACCGAAACTGCGTCTCCTGCCACGACGGCGCCGAAGGAGAAGGCAGAAGCCCCTTGATCCTCACCGCGGATCCGGCCGGCGCGTTCACTCAATCGTACGCGAGTCTCCGCGCGTACGTCCGCTGGTTCGAATACGGCCGAGACACCCTCTACGAGAACGTGTCGATCCCGGGGCGCTTGCCCGCCGCGGCCAGTCGGCTGCTCTCGATCCTGGAAGACGACATCCACGCCGACGCCGTCCGGCTCACCGACCAGGAACGCCGCAATCTCTACATTTGGCTGGATGCGAACGTCCCTTTCTACGGGTCCTACGAAGACGGCCCGCGCCGGGCGCAATTGGAAGGGAAAGCAATCGATCCGCCGGAATTGCAGTAGGGGCCGGCCTTGTGCCTACCCGTCCGGCCTTGTGCCCGCCCGGCCGGCCTTGTGCCTGCCCGGGATAGACCGCGACAGTATCAAAGAAACAAGAAAGAAACAAGCCATGAAGACTACGCGCCGGAGTTTTTTGAGATACGCGATAATCATCCCGATGGGCGCAACCGCGTCGTTGTTCCGGGGAACCCGGCTTCTCGCCGACGAAACCGGCGCGGCGCTCACCCTCTGGCAGCTTCCCGAGCAAACCCGCTCGCAGATGATGAGCTACGTGCTGGAAACCCGCGGCGGCGAGATTATCGTCATTGACGGTGGAACACGCGGCGACGCGCCCTACTTGCGGACGTTTCTCGAAAAGCTCGGAAACCACGTCGATCTCTGGATTCTCACTCACCCCCACGATGATCACGTCGACGCCGTCGTGGAAATCATGAAGGATCCGAAGGGAATCACGGTCGACCGGTTCTACGGCTCGTTTCCTCCTCGCGATTGGATCGTCGAACACGAGAAATCGAGTGTCGGCACGATTGACGCGTGGGAGGCCGTCGCTCAGGAGAAATCGCTCACCCTCATCGAGCCGAAATTGGGAGAGATACTCACCGTCGACGGCGTCACGATTGAATTTCTCGGCCCGAAGAATCTGGAACTCACCGGCAACGCGATCAACAACTCCAGCATCGCCTTCCTCGTTTCCACGAACAAGAGCCGCATCCTGTTTACCGGCGACTTGGGGTTGGAGGGAGGCCGCAAACTCTTGCACTCACCCCTTGGCAAGCAACTCCGTGCCGACATCGTCCAAATGGCCCACCACGGCCAGAACGGCGTCGGCAAGGACTTCTACGAAGCCGTCGCCCCCAAGCACTGCCTTTGGCCGACCCCGAGGTGGCTCTGGGACGTCGACAACGGCGGCGGAAAAGGCTCCGGTCCTTGGAAGACGTTGGAAGTCCGCCAGTGGATGCGGGATATGGGCGTAGAAACGCACACGCTCACATGGCGGGGGGAGGCGCGTTTGGAGTTGCCGTAGGCCGATTACGCCGCGACGCGCCTACCTGGCGCCGGCGCTATTCGAGGGCCGAGAATAGGGAGCTGTCAGAACCCCACGTCCGGAATCCAGCGCCCGAACCAGTAGTCTCCGTAGCGTTTGAGAGGGATGTGCGTCGGGACGGGTTTGCCTTGTTCGAGACGGCCGCGCATTTCCTCCAGATGACCCAACCGGCTGACCACCGGCCAGTAGGTCTGACGCGGGCGAAAATACGAACCGGAATGGGCCGCGGCGTACCCCCCCTCCGGAGCATAGAAACCGACCGGGTTCGGGTCCCACACCAATATCCCGCTGGCTCCGTTGGCGTAGTGTTCAAGCGCTTGGCTGAGGGTTTGCTCGGAACTGCTCTGCTTCCATCCGATCAGGACCGGGTAGAGTTCCACGCCGGTCCCCTCGGTGATTTTCCGGAACCAATCCCAGTCCAAGGGCCGGCGCGAGGCGTGGAACGCCCAGGGGAAGATGCCGATCCGGTCGACGAGCCCCGCCTTCACCCATGCTTCGACGTCGATGCCGTGTCGTCGGTTGTCATCCCGGGTCTGAACGACGCTGGCAGAGAGCGAATATCGCCCCGGACGGCCACGCGACTTCTGCGCTTCGTCGAGCATCGCGCGGATTTCCGTCATGAAAGAGGTCAGCATTGCGCACCGCAGATCGAACAACCTTGGGTCGTCTTCGGAAACCTGTTTCGCGTCGGCAGCGTAGCGCTGCGTAAACGCCTTGCAGAACGCGTCCTCCCACAAGATCAACGGCAAGCCGCGGAAATAGATGATCTCGATGCCGTCGGGATCGTACCGGGTGACGACCTCGCGCATTACATCCACCAGGTGTTTTCGCACTTCAGGAACCGCGAAGCTCATTCGCATTACCGGCGTGCCGTCCCGGTCGTAGCACCGCCACTCTGGGTGCGCGCGGTAGAAGTCGGAGGTGAAATAGTCTTCGAACTGGGGCGGAGCCTGCCAGCCCGCCGGGCGGATGCCGATGTGGATTTTTACACCCATGTCCCGCGCGGCTTGCACCGCCAGCTTCGTGCAGTCAATTTCCTTTGCCGCCAGAGTCTGGATGGAACGCGTCACGTATTCGTCTCCCTTGCGCGGGAAATCGTCGACATTCTCGCCGGAAATCGTGCCGAACTCCGAAGGGTAGTTCACCAGGTCGGCGCCGCCGATCTGCCAGTACCAGGTGCCGAAGTCGGTATCCCGGAACGCCTCGAAGTATTCGAGGAACTCCGACTCGGTAGTGGGGTGGTTCTCGTAGACCCAAGAGAAACCGTCGAACGTGGCGATGAGTCGCTTCGTCTCGCTCTGGCCACGGTCGCGTTCGACCTCCGCCACCTCCTCCTCGGTGAGCGGAACGAGTTTGACGTACGTAACCACGCACGGCCGGCTCGCCGGGGTTTGGCGATGGTCGGCGAACGCCTCGAAACGGCACTGTGCCAGATGGAGGTCCTTGCCGGTGAGGTCCGCGCACTTGAAGAACACCTCGTCGATGTCGTCGTGGCCGGCGGAGTAGGCCCTGGGGACGAAGGTCCGATCGCCGGTGAGCTTCAAGCGGACCGAATTCTCCTGGCCAAACGCGAAGCGGCCGACTCCCCCGAGCCCTATATAGACCGCATGCCAACCTTTGTATCCCAGAGGCAGGGTCACCTCCGGCGCATGGGTGTCCGGAAGGGCCGCGATGCACTTGCCGGCGAATTCCTCCATCTCGTACTCCAGAACCTTCCACCGCGAACGCCGTCGCATGTCGGAAAGGGCCGTCGGGGGTTGCACGCGGCTCATGTCCCCGATCAAGATCGCGTCTTCCTTGCGCTGCCAGCGATTGATGTCGCGATAGGATTCCAGCGGAACGATCCCCAATCCGGCGACGCGCAGCTCCCCGTTGGCGAACTGCGTGGCGACGGTAACCCAAAGCTCGGAAGGCTCGAGGCCCGGTTTCGGTATGACTTGAAGCTGAAATCGACGCCGCGGCCACGTGCCGCCGGGGAGATTGACATGGAAATGGGAGTGTTCTTCGTACGGCCGGTCCTTGTAAAGAACATGGACATACAACCTGAGATAGTCCCCCTCGCCGACTTGGATTCCATCCGCCTGGAAAAAACCGCCGAGCATAACCGGCCGCAAACCCTCCACCGGCAGTTTCTGACGCAGGTGCAGTTCCTTCCCCCGACTGTGAAGCACCACGCACTTCTCCCCCTCCGGCGAGTCGATCGCCTCGACATGAACGGCCGAGGCATCGCCCGGGGAGAGCCGCCAACCGGAGGGGACCCCGTTGGCCTCGATGCGCGTGAAATCCGCGTTGATCAGTTCCGGCTCGCCCAACGCGGTGGCGACGGGGAAAACCGCGCCAAGGGCAAACAGTACGAAGCAGGTGGTTTTCATGGGGTGATTCCTCGTTCGCTCCGTGTGCGGCGTTGGGGGCGCTGTTCGTTTTGTCACACCAGAAACCGGATTGCGCGGCTCGCGCCGACACAAAGGGCGATGCGCCGCCAACCACCCCCGGTATGCCGGTTCCGGTGAAAGCAACCTCCTTCTTACCGTATACGGTCGCGAGATGGCGGTCAAGTCAGTGCGATTCTTCGAATGGCGAACGTGAAAAGCGTGGCTGCTTCCGCGGCAATTCAAAGCCTTCTTGCCAGTTCGCCTATTCTTGAGAATACCGCATCCAAGTCAAACGGTCGTGCTTCGGTGAAAGTTAATACACTCGCGAATTGCCGGGAGCCTCGACCGGTTCCGTGGCGCCCAGACACGATGCCGCTACCTTAATAAACGTGAACTGAAGCGTTCCGATACTCCGGTCGTCACAGAGAGAATCATTAGCCCAAGTTGAGCAGTTGCGCCCGCGCGAACCCGTGTTTCGTGGGGTCGGGGCCCGGATTTTTCCACTACATCCGGCCGGCAACTTTCAACTGGCGCGGGAGGCGGAGGCCGAGGCGGTCCAGGAGAATGGCTTGGTGGTCGGTGGGGCGGGCGACGCAGCGGCGGCGGATTTCCACCTTCTTTTCCCGGGTGGGGAGGACCACGGCGTGCGCCGCCCCCTTCGCCGGAATTCTCGTCGCCATCGCCGCCGGCCTTCTCGGTGCGCACGATATCAACTACTACTTGGATTCTCGACCGGCGGAATTCCGCCTGGCACTCGGCCTTGGCGTGGTGGTCGGCCTGTTTGCCGCGGCCGTCCTCCTGTTCGTCGGTGTCCGGTTGTCGTTGGGGCTGCCGGAGGTTCTCTTCCGCGGAAAGGGCGTCGGTGGCGCGCTGCGGGCGAGTTTCGGTGGAACGCGTGGAAGGGTGCCGATGATCGCGAAGGCCGTTTTCAAGGTGATTCTGCTGTGGGCGGTCTGCTCGGCCGTGGTCAACGGCGTGCTGGTGCTGACGGGGAGGACGCTGCTGTATCTCTTGGGAACTCATCTGACTTCTCTTCTGGCGGTCTTGGGAACGATGGCCGCTCTGAGTATCGTGTTCAATGCACTTATGAGCTTCGCCGGTCTTTCCCTGGGTTGCCTGGTTGTCGTTCATGTATTCCGCGACGTCTGCGAGCAAGAGGGAATTCCATGGACAGGTCCTCAGGGCCGCGGCGGTAGAATACGGCAGAAGGGCATTGCGATCGGACGGAGGGGGCTGCTTGCCGCCTCGCTCGGCGTGCTCGTCCTGGCGACACTCGTGACCGTCGGCCTCTTCGAGGGGGTCGAGTGGGAGGACCGCGTGGAAATCACCGCGCACCGCGGGAGTTCCGCGGCCGCTCCGGAGAACACGCTTGCTGCCATCCGTCAGGCGATCGCGGACGGAGCGGACTACGCGGAGATCGACGTCCAGCGGACTTCGGACGGCGTGGTGGTCGTCGCGCACGACGCCGACTTAATGCGCGTCGGAGGCGATCCGGCGGTCATCCGCCGGACCCCCTTCTCCGAACTGGCCAAAGTGGACGTGGGGAGCCGGTTCGGACAGGAGTTCGCCGGCGAGCGGATTCCCACTTTGGAGGAGGTCATCGCGACGGCCAAAGGGCGGATCAAGCTGATCGTGGAGTTGAAGGCCTACGGCAAGACCCGCGACGCCTTGGCCGTGGACCTCGTCGCGGTGTTCCAGAAGCACGACTTGTATCGCGAAGCGGTCGTGATGTCGCTGAGTTACGCCGATATAAGGGAAATCGCGAGACGGGACAAGCGGATCGTACGCGGTTTCATCGCGTCCGCCGCCCTGGGGAATGTGTCCCGTCTGGACGTCGATTTCGTGGCCGTTCCGGCAACCAAGGCGACCAACGCCTTCATCGCCGGCATGCATGCCGCCGACAAGGAAGTGTTCGTCTGGACCGTCGACAAGCCGAAAACCATGTCTCTCATGATCGATCGGGGCGTCGATAATATCATCACGAACCACCCCGCCCGGCTTAGGCAGGTCCTCGAAGAGCGGGCCGAACTGGGGAATATGGAGCGGATATTGCTGCGGTTTCGCGGCCTATACTTGTAGCGACCGATCTGAAGGAGTAAGAGATGCTTGCACGAATCATTGTCTGGATCATCGTCGGCGCCCTGGCGGGGTCCCTGGCCGGAATGCTCGTCACGCGGACGAAGGAAGGCTTCGGCCGTTGGATCAATCTGGGCGTGGGTCTGGTTGGCGCCCTCATTGGAGGGGTGATCTTCAACATCCTCCCCTTCGATTTCGGATTGGGCGAAATCAAAGTCAGTCTAAAGGATCTGATCGCGGCGTTCGTCGGTTCACTCCTGTTTCTGTTTTTCGTGTGGGTTTTTCAAAGGAGGAAGTTGACACGTCCTTCGGGTAAATAAGATTGGGACGAAAGGGGGGTGTTCCGCTACCATCGACATCCCCCCTCCATCCGATACCGCCGATGCGGGACATTTACACAACTATTACCGGGTTGCTAGTGCAACAAGGGGCGAAATCGGCTAGATTGATAGGCCATCCGCCGATCGGCACCGGTTCGGATGCCGGCTCACGGCGGACTTTAGCAGACCACCACCTGAAGCGAGCAGCGAAAGCGAATGGAAGAAAGGAATCCTTCGTCGGAACCGGTAATAATTCAAGGGGGGATGGGAGCCGCCGTATCGGCCTGGCAGTTGGCCAAGGCGGTTGCATTGACCGGCCAGTTGGGGGTGGTCTCCGGCACCGGGCTCGACGCGGTCCTCTGCCGACGGCTGCAATTGGGGGATCCGGAGGGGCATATCCGGCGTGCTCTCGATCATTTTCCACTTTCCGACACGGCAGAACGGGTCCGTGACCGGTATTTCATCGAAGGGGGAAAGGACCGCGATAGACCGTTTGTGGTCGGCCCGAAGCCGGGCCAGAGGCTGGCTGCCGAAACGGTGGAATTGCTGGTCGTGGCGAATTTCGCCGAAGTCTTCCTTGCCAAGGAAGGGCATGCGGGGCTCGTCGGCATAAACTATCTCGAGAAGATACAAACGGTTCTTCTGCCGTCGCTTTTCGGCGCGATGCTCGCCGGAGTCGACTACGTCCTCGTGGGGGCGGGTATTCCGCGGGCGGTGCCGGGCGCGTTGGACCGGCTGAGCGTGGGAGAGTCGGTGGAGATGCCGCTGCACGTCGAAGGCGCCACTTCCGAAGACTCCTTCACGAGTTGCTTCGATCCCCATGCGTTTTTCCCGGGAATCACATTCCCCATCAATCGGCCGCGGTTTCTGGCGATCGTTTCCTCCACGACCCTGGCGACGATGCTGGCGAAGAAGGCCAATGGGCGCGTCGACGGATTCGTCGTCGAAGGCGCCTCCGCCGGAGGGCACAACGCGCCTCCACGGGGAGCCGTGAAATACAACCAGCGCGGCGAGCCGATTTATACCCATCGCGACATGGTGAACCTGTCGGTATTCCGCTCCCTCGGAGTGCCTTTCTGGCTCGCCGGTTCTTACGGAGCCGCGTCCCATTTGGCCGAGGCGCTCGATGAAGGGGCGGCGGGAATTCAGGTGGGAACCGCGTTCGCGTTCTGCCAGGAATCGGGATTGGAGGAAACCATAAAACACGGAGCAATCGAAATGGCCCGCCGCCGCATGGCGGACGTCCTGACGGATCCTCTCGTTTCTCCGACCGGGTTTCCCTTCAAGGTCTTCCAGTATCCCGAAACGCTCTCGGACCAAAGCGTGTACCAGCGTCGGCGACGCGTCTGCGATTTGGGTTATCTCCGGCATGCGTATCGGATGGCGGACGGTTCCATCGGATGGCGGTGCCCCGCGGAAAGCCCGGAGATGTACGCCGAGAAGGGGGGTGATGCGTCAGATACCCACGGACGAAAGTGTCTTTGCAATGCCCTGTTGGCCACCGTGGGCCTGGAGCAAGCCCGGCCCGACGGCTCGCGTGAACCCCCGCTCGTCACCTGCGGGGACGACGTGGACCAGATCACCCGATTTCTCCCCACGCCGGAATCCGGTACCTATACGGCGCGGGACGTCGTGACGGGGCTCCTCGCGGAATACCGTCCGCGCGACCCGGCTCACGGCGGCCGCACGAGTGACCCGGAGGAGGACGAACCACATCATGCCGCGTCGGGGGCGCGCTTCAGTGCCGCGGTCCTCGGGGAAACGGTGGGGTAAGGACTTGTCGGTGATTTAGTTCGTTGGCCCTATCCCAACTTTCACGAAGCGCAGCGGAGTGGAATTCGGGAAGTTACTTCCGTGCGAGTCCGAAAGTCCCTGCGGCCGCGTTCGGCTCTCTCGGATATCGCCCGCGACGAGAAGGCGTTCTTCGTATTCGCGGTGGAGCCGTAGGGGCATCGGTCAATATCCTCGAGTCAGTCCTCCACGCTCCAAGCGGGCTGGCATTGGCGGCATCCAATCACGAATTGGACCTCTGGATCCGGACCACCCACCCCCTACTCCACCGCATGCTTCTCCGGCGGTTCCAGAATGAGGCGGACTCGGATCGGGGTCGCCGCGCCGTTTGCCGCCCTGAAGACCGCGCGGTAAGTTCCCTTCTTAAGCGAAATCGTCGTCGCCTCCTTCTCGGTCGGCTCCCGCCAATCGGGACCATAAAGCCGGGCCGGTTCGCCCGGATGAACCAGCAGATACTGCCCGGCGGCGACTTCGCCCGGACACTGAATCTCTTGTTCTCCGACGCGGATGACCGGATCCCGTAAGACCCGATCTTCCGGTCGCGGGAGTTCCTTCGCGCCGTCAAGGACGTGGATTTCCATTCCTACGCGCGTCGGCTCTTCCTCGATCGTGAATTTCCACTCGATTACCTCCCCATCAGCGGTCCCGCTTCTTTTCCAATCCCACGGCTCGTAAACCACGCGCTGGAATACTTGCGAACCTTCCTCGCCGATCAGCCGGTATTCGCGCCGGTGACGGACGAGCCCGGGCCGCTCGCCGTCCCCTTTTCCGCGGAGGGCGGGGTGGACCCGCAGACGCTCCTTCATTTCGCCGGAAACGCGGCCGCTCAAACGAAGCCGCTCGTAGCGCGCGATGCGGTCCAAGACGGCTCCGGTAAAGGGATGGTTCGCGGCGGCGCCGGGAGATACCTGAAACGACATCGACGAATCGTATCCGAGCGTCGCGCCGAGAATGTATTCGTACATGTCGAGCGAGGTATTCGTGTCATAGCCGTAGTACCACCCGATATCCAACGGCATCCCGGACCGGGCGAAGTAGTCGAAGACTGGGGAGCGCTCATCCAGATAGCCTTTCAGATCACCGTGGCCGTCGGCCGACGCGTTCCGAGCCAGGAACCGCCATGAGAAATGGGAATTGCTGCTGGCCTGCAAGAGGATGTCGGAGCGTTTCAGTTTATCGTAGAACGCCTGAATCATCAGGCCGTTGTAGTACCAATGGTCCCCCTGGAGCCGCTCCGCGCCGTCGAAGTAGATCATGTCGATGTCGCAGGCATCGGCAATCTTCGCGAAATTCGTCGTCACCTCGTCCAGCAAGGAGGTATCCATGTCATAAAGATGATAGCCGTAGGACCGCAACAGGTGGGCGACCCTCTCCCCCTTTTCGTGTCCCGTCGGGCGAGTGCCGAGGTGACCTCGCCGGCACCCGAAGAACCCGTACGGTTTCTCCATCGACGGTCGTTCGTACTGGATCAGTTCGTCGTTGATGCGCAGTACGGTTCCCTCCCCCATGTAACCGCCGTCCTCGGTCGGAAATCCGGCGGGCGCTTCCACGGTCGGGATGAACGTCGCGGCCGCGTCGATCTCCTCGGCCAGCGCGACGTTCGCTTTCGTCACCAACCGGGAATCGGGGACCGGCGTCAGGTATTTGTCCGGCGGATAGATCGACGCGGCGAGGAAGTGGAATCCGACATGGAATCCCGCGTCCTTGAATCGCTTCACGGTTCGCTTCAGACCGTCGAGTCCGTCGGGGAAGTTCTTGCGATTGACGTGGAAATGGCCGGTGCTCTCGCACCAGGAGTCTTGCAGGATCAGGATGGTGTCGAACCCGCCGCGGCGCGCGATGGCGAGCGCCTCGTCAAATTGGCTCTCTTGAAAACCGGTGAGGAAGAAGTAGGACCGCTTGACGCGGTCGGATCGCTTGGCCGCAACACCGTCGAGTCTCGGTACACGCAGCCCGGCGGCCTCGTCGCACCGGATCGACGCATCGAAGAAGTCCTCCCGCGGAACCGCGATCAGGCCGAATTTCGCCGGTGCGATTCCGTGGCGCTGCGCGGTCCGCGTTTCGAGGATGCGGCCGGGGGATCCGAACAGGGAAGAATTCGCGTCCTCGAAGTCCTCCAGAAGGACACTCCGCTCGTCGCCGTCCCGCGGGATGACCGCCTCGACCCGATCAATCAAACAGGAGACGGTCTTGGAGGGGGGCATCCCGTTGTAATAGAAGTTGATTCCATCGACCTGCTCGTAACGCAAGGTATTGAGGGCCGGTTTTCCAAGGGTGACTTGTTTCCAGCCCTGGAAGTCAATCGGAACGTAATCATCGCGATAGCCCCCCTTGCCGTCGTACAATTGGATCTTCAGCGACTGCCCACCGCCGTCGCCATGAACCCAAGCTCGCACCGCCGTGCATCCACTCAGGTCCATCGGCTTGGAAAAACGGATTCCACGGACGACCCATCCCCCGGGCGCACCGTCGCAGGTGGCCGTCAGCTTGGCGGCCAAGGACCCCGATTTCGCCGTGTCGACCGGCTCCAATCGGTGTTCACAGCCGGGGCGGTTGCCGCGGGTGACTCCCGTGTCACTATCTACCGCCTGAACATTCGGCACCAGGGCGCTCAGGGCGACCTGGTTGTTTCCCGAATGGGCGGCGTTCAGGGGACTGATCAACGTCGCGTCTTCCGGCGCGCATACGTGAAAAAGCCGCAATTCGTGGATGGTCGTGGCCGTATCGACGGATAGAAGCTCGATGATAACAAACCCGTTCCCCTCCTTGAGGTGAAATCGGGCAGTCCCGCCACCGCAAAAGCCGACGTCCAGAACGTCGCCGGTCCTCCGGACGGATGACGCACCGAAACTCCCATTTTCATTGATCACGGCGAAAGCCGACGACGCCGTCTTCGGCCACGCCGAACCATCTGCGAAGTGGATCGGCCCGACACGACCCTCCGTGTCAATCGGAATTTGTGCCGTTTTGACGTCAATTAAGGCTTGCGCAAAAACGGGGGTACCGGCGACAAGAGACAAACCGGCGAGACTGAGCGCGATTCGAATGGGCGACATGGGATTGCATCCGGAAGGTGGTCGAAACGGAAACGGATCGTGCCGCCATTCTACCACGAAACGGAGGACCGTGTCTACTCGAAATCCGCCCGGTTGCCGACCTTCGTCGTCAAGTGGACAACCTTGCCTTCACGGAAGATGCTCAGCGTGGCTTCCTCGCCGATTGGCGTGAGGCTGACCATGTTGATCAGATGCGTGTCGTCTTCCACCCACTTGTCGTTGTATTTGAAGATGACGTCGTTGAGTTTCAGCCCGGCACGTTGGGCCGGCGAGTCGGGCGTGATCGCGGTGACTCGAGCGCCCAGGAGTCGGGGCAATTCCAGTTCCGTCGCGACCGTCGGCCCGAATTCCGGATCAAGCGTAACCCCCAGGAATGCTCGGGAGACAACTCCCTTTTCGATGAGCTGCCGCGCGATTGCCATTACCATATTGCTTGGAATGGAGAAACCGATCCCCTCGTTCCGTCCGCTCGTGCTGGCGATGGCGGAGTTGATCCCGATCACCTCGCCGCGGAGGTTGATCAGCGGTCCGCCGCTGTTGCCAGGGTTGATCGCGGCGTCGGTTTGGAGAAAGTCCTGGAACTGGATATCCGCGTTCCCTAATTGGAGGTGGCGCCGGCCCTTCGCGCTGATGATGCCGAACGTGACCGAGTTCGTCAACCCGAACGGGCTGCCCACGGCGAGAACGAAATCGCCGATGTCCAGTTCGTCGCTATCGCCGATTCGTGCCGCCAGCAACTGGGTATCCGATATTTCCAAAACCGCGACATCCGACGGCGGATCGGTCCAGAGGTGGGTTGGGGTCAGTCGTCGTCCATCAGCGAGCCGAATATCGATATTCCCCGGCTGAGCCCCTTTCACGACATGCCCGTTCGTGAGAACGTAGAACTTGTCGTTATCGGAGATGATGACGCCGGAACCCGATTCCTCGATCTGTTCCCGGCGCCCTGCGCGTGGCTCGAGCCGCTCGGCGCGGATATGTACGACGGTGGGATCCACTACCTTCGCCGCCGTCTTGACGATACGGGACTGCCGCCGCAAATACTCGGACTGTTCCTCCAGCAGTCGATACAGTTCTTCGCGCTGCCGGGCAACTTCCGCTTGGCTCTTGGGAAAAGAAAGACTCCCCGCGTCCGATTCCGGTGGCTGGCTTCTGAGGGGCAAGGCCGGAACGAGCAGCAGAAGGAACGCGATGGGGAAAACGGCGTAAAGCGGACTTCTCACGGTTCGAACCGCCGCGGCGTTGATTCGGACAAACGGGGGGAAACCGACCCGCGAAACGCCTTCACGATGGGATGCCGAAGTAGTGCAGCATTTAAGAATCCTCCCGCGCGACGAAAGCGGATTGGCGGACGGATTTCGGGGATCCGTCCTAATAACGGACGATTCAGCTTCAATACTCGATATCGCTGATCGACAAATCACGGACGTTTTCCGCATCATCCGCGACGCGACTCCAGTTCGCCGACAACGTCGACGATGCACCGAATTGTTCAGCCTCGCGCTGGCAGTTGATGCACAACGTCGCGTACGGCAGCGCATTCAGTCGGGCCATTGGGATATTGCAGCCGCACCGCTCACAAATTCCGTATTGTCCTGTCCGAATCCGTTCGAGCGCGTTTTCGGTCGCGGCAAGTTCTCGGCTCTCCACTTCGGCCAATTGCGAACTGATTTCGTCGTGGGCGCTATCGAGCGCCGCGTCGATCAGGTCTCCGGTCGACGTATTCCGAAGCTCCTTCAGGACGCTCAAATCGCCGGCCAAAATCTTGCGCAACGCGTCGCGCCGCTTCAGCAGCACGTCGCGCATGTTGATAATTGCTTCTTTGCGGGACATGTGACGCTTACCTTGGTGTCTGTTCAAGGCAGCCCGGAAGGCGACCCCCCTTCGGACTTGCCGTCGCCGAGACACTTCTCTAAAGTGCGGTTCTGTTAGTTAAAGTTGCCATCCAAACTATACGACGCATGCAGTCGCGGGAAAGCAAACAAATCCGACAAACTTCCATCTGAATTATTCGCATCCTTCGGACTCGCGGATACTCGCGGCTCGCGGAAACGTCGCCCGTTCGCCTGACGGCGAAACCGGCCCCGGAAATCCCCCTTTTGGCGGAGCGAAGGATATCCGAGTCACGTTTTTTTCGGAAGGGACCGGGGGTGCCGCCACCCAGGTGCATGCTGAAAAGGAGCATCCTTATGCAATGTCGGTCGTGGACACATGGCACGGCCCGGAACGGGATTGCGAAAGGTCGTCGCGATACACGGATCGCGTTCCAAAAAGTCTTCCGATCGATCCGAAACCTTGTTGCCGCGCCACGCCAATCTCTTGTGCCACGAAACTGAAGGTACGTGCCCAATTCCTCCAGGCCGTGTCCGGTCAATTGCATAGGCATAATCGTCAAAAGCGGCACGGATATGCAATCCTTTTGCGAAACAATGCCCAAATCCGGAATCGACCGCCCCCCGATCTAATGCCCCCTCAAGGGGTAACTTACGATAAGCATGAACGAATTCGGACGACGGCGGTCCCGGCAATACGCCCCCTGACCCATCCGCTCGACACGTGGGGTCGAGGCAAGCTATCCTCTTTATTGAGGGGGTGCCGCGTGGAACGGCCCCGGCACCCGGTGAGTGCGAGTCGACCAATATCCACATCCCAACGCAGTATGAGACCTCCGAGTACACGCCTTCAAATCCATCCCAGTGAAAGTTGGGGGAGCTTCGCTCGTACGGACGACCGAGCCGGGTTGGAAGTCCTTGCCCGGATCGAGGAGGCTCTCCGTCCGGCCATCGAGGAAGATATCGAGGTTCTCGGCTCGCTGCTCGATGAACTTCGCCAGGAACGGATGCATCTGGAGGAAGATCGAAAAACCTGGGTCTCCCAAGAGCGGGAACGGCTGCAGGAGGTTCGGTCGGAATATGAGCGCACGGCGGATCGGCTGATCGAGGCCTCACGGCACCTGAAAGAGTCAACGAGGGATCTGGATCAGACCCGCGAGCAATTGTGCGAAGAGGTGCTGCGGCTTCGGTCGCGGCCGGTGGTATCGGTTGCCGCCCCCGTACAAACGAGTGACGACGCCCTGACGGACCGCGAATCGTACGCGGGGCAATCAGGGCCCCCTTCGGATCAATCCGCGGAGAACGCGACGGAACTTCTGGAACGGCTCCGCCGCGGCATCGAGGAGGTCGAAGGAATTGACGAACCGGGTGGGCATCGTGCGCCGGATGAAGAATCGCCGCGCGATAGCGTTCAAGACACAACGGGGTTCGGGCCTGATGCCGCTGTTGCCGAGTCCGGGGAGCACGGCGCGGTCGACCAGGAAGAAACGATAGCCTCGTCGCCGGAGAATCTGGATCAAACGCCAAGCGACGAAGGGGTACACCCCACCTCGCCATTCCAGGAACTCGACCACGATGACGATTTTTCCCTGGAGGAGTACCTTGCCCAGTTTACGAAGCGATTTGGAATCGCGGACCGGGGGTCCCCTCACACGGAGGGGGTTATCGCCGAAACATCCGAGCAGACCGGGGCCGAGCAAGAGCCGCGATCACTGAGGACGGAGGGAGAATCGCCGAGCGACCTATCCAACGGGCCCATGCAAGACCCCGGGTCCCAAGCCCGATCCGGCTCATTTCCGAAAGTAAAGAAAGACAAAAAGGGACGGCTGGAAAAGAAAGCTGTTGCGCTGAACCGGATGCGCGATCTCGCGAATCTGTCATCCGAGGAAGTCCTCATGATTCACGAGTTGAGAAGTCTCAAGAACCAAGCGAAAAACCAGCTCGCTTTCGCGGCGGTGGCATTCCTTTTCGGTATCACCCTTATGGCGGCAAGATGGCTTCTCTCAGGAAGCGATACGCTCGTCTGGATCGCCTCGGGTTTCTTTGTGGGGGCATCGGTTTTCCTGTTGCTTCACCTCTGGACCACGAAAAGCTTGGCGGATAAGCGGAAACATATTAGCGCATTGATTGACGCGGACCTTGAGGAAGCGTCGGAAGCGGAGTCTCCCCAAAACGCGGTTTTGCGCGAAGTAGTTGGTGGGCATGAGGAGCTCGGGAAACCGAAATAGGTCTTCTCGCACATTTCCCTTCCATCGTAGAAGAAAAAACTACCCCGTCTTAATGGGCATTTTGCCGCATGGGGTGGAATTACCTCTGCTCGAAACGCGGTTCCCTTTACGCCTTATATGCCGCTAAGAAGATACTTTTCGTTGCATCTTTTTCTCGCCAGACTACAATGGGGGTAAAGGTTGCACGGACGATTCCGACTGGAACAGGGAGTGGATGAGGGAACAGCGGGCACCCTTTCAAGGAGCATCTATTGCGAGGTATATGTCTAATGAAAATTGTCCGTAATAGCACTTTCCTTGCCTGCTGTTGTGGGCTCTGCCTCGCGACCACGGCATATTCCGCGATCCTCGTGGACGGAAGAATCAATGACTGGCCCGAATACTTCATTCTGACGGACTCCGTCGGCGGCGAAGAGGGCGAGGCGGATTTGGTCTCCTGGGGCGTGGTCATTAATGACGGGGTGCTGTTCTCCTTTTTTGAAATGAGCCGCCCCATTTCCGAGTACGCGACCGGTACGAACGACATTTGGGCCGGACTTTGGATCGACGTCGACCAGAAGGGGGGCCCGGGAAACACGGATAGTTCTCTTGGCCACATGCCGATGCATCTGGGAACCGAGTGGTCCGGAGGGTTCTTCGAAAGCTTCGATATTGTGGTCGAGTGGGGAATAAACACCTCGCACTGGGGAGAAGGATTCAACTATTGGGGGGCAGGGGACAACGTTGCCCAGCAAGGGGGTCCCGTTTCCGGAGGACGCATGGCCTATGCCGGCACGATTATTGAGTTCGGCGTCCCGGTTACTGACATTTTGGCCGAGTTGGCAGGCTACCCTGACGAAGTCGCCGCCACCGGTGCATGGAAGATTGGGGCGCGAGTGGAAGCGTCTATCGATGAAGCGGGCCCATGGGGCGGGGACAATAGCGACCAACTGGCATGGGCTCCCCTATTCGCGGCGGATATCAACGGGGATGGCGTGGTCGGTTCGGCCGACTTGGACGTCATCAGAGCGAACTGGGGGCGTACCGTGACACCGGGAGACCGTTCGTCGGGAGACCTCGACGGTGATGGAATCGTCTCGGGGAATGACCTGGACATTGTCAGGCTTTTCTGGGGACAAACCTTCGATATCTACCTGCCGAACCACTTCGCGAGTGTCCCCGAACCGGTAACCTGGATAATGGTTTCTCTGGCGGCATTGGCCGCATTCCTCTCCCGGCGGCGTTGACCCATGAGGGAGAGGAACTCGTGGGGGAGGCCACGCTACACCTCGTCCGCCTCCTGCTCGATCGCCATGCCGTCTCGGGAAGATCCGACCCCAAGAACCGGCCCTTCCGGAGCTTGTCTTTGAACGGAGGTCTCGCTCCCCGCGAAGACATCGCTGTATCGCGCGAGCTGCGCAATCATTTCTTTCGCGTGGAGCAGCAGTGAACCGTATTCTATCCCCTCGAGCGATTCGCCGAGGAGATACACTTCGTGGAAACCACGATACCCCCCCTCCGCCAACTGCTCGACGATGTAACGCAGCGGAACAGCCCCCATGCCGAGCGGACAACGGTTCTGCTCCTGCGCGGGCGGATGGTGCCCGTCGCCGATTCGGACCACGGCAATATAGGGAACCAGGTTTTTGAGATCGTCGAGTAGTTCCGGAACCCAGCCGAGATGGTATGTGTCGAACGCCATGCGTACCACCGGCGTGTCCATCGTGTCGAGCAGGTCCAGCAATTGGTGCGTGGAATCTAGAAAAGTGAAATCTTCGGCGCTTCGCGGGTAGACCGGTTTAATCGCCAATGCAACGCCGAATTCCTCCGCGTAGGGACGTAACTGATCTACCGCCAACCGGAAAAGACGCTTCGCGTGGTTCAGCGTATGATGCCCGCGGCTTCCCGTGTAGACGACAACGGTGTCGGCGCCGAGCCGCGCGGCCGTCTGGACGGCGACTCTGGCATCGACGACGGACTCTTCGAAGGACCTGCCATCACTTCCCGTGAAACCGCCGGCCCAGGAGACGGAGGAGACGCGAAGCTCGTGCTCCCTCAGAATCTCGGCGACGAAGTCGATTTCGTAATCGGACAGCTTATGCCGCCACGCTCCCAGGGCCGGAATCCCGAGCCGGGAGTATTGGCGAACATCTTCTTCGAAAGACCAGCGAAACGTTGTGCATTCATGGACGGACCAACGCATATGGAAAACCGGGAAAGAGGCCGGGTATCGACGCCTATTACCAAAACGCACGAAAGCGCAAATCAAACGGGCGATACGCGACCGTCTCCGCCAAGCGGAAACGGGGAGAATCGGATCGGCCGTCCGTTCGTAACAGGGACCAATATCGCGGATTTTCGTTTCCGTGTAAACCCCTTAAACCAAGAATCCTTCGCCGCGCAAATCGCCGAGTCGGACTTGACCCGCGGGAGGAACCGAGACAAACTAGTGCTCTGTCAACACTGAGACTTTGGGTTGGCAGCGCGCCGAAGTACCGCAATCGCCCGGATGAAGCCGAAACGTCAACCTTAATCCCTACGTTTGACAAAGCACTAGTTGGATGAAAACGGTCCCCCGGTACGTCGTCTTCGAATTGGGAAAATGGTTTCTTATCTCCCTCACCGCGCTTACCCTGATTATCGTTGTTTTCGGGGTGGCCCAGGAGGCGATGAAGCGAAGTCTGCCGCCGGGTCAGGTCCTGCTGCTGATTCCTTATGTCCTTCCGGACGCTTTGCGCATGGCAGTCCCGGCGACTCTTCTGCTCTCGACGGCGTCGGTCTTCGGCAGATTGTCTAGTTCTAACGAGATTACCGCGCTGAAATCGCTCGGAATTACCCCGCTTGCCCTGTTTACGCCGTTGTGGGTGGGCGCGTTCCTGATCAGCCTTGCCACGGTTTGGCTGAATGATATTGCGGCATCTTGGGGGAGAGAGGGGGTGAAGCAGGTCGTGCTCGACTCGGTGGAGGAGATCGCCTATGGAATGCTTCGCTCACAGCGGCAGTATGGCAACAACCGTTTCTCGATCAACGTGCGAGATGTCCAAGACCGCAAGCTCATCAAACCCATCGTCGTCGTTCAGGGTAAGCAAAGTCTGACGATCTCGGCCGAGGAGGCGGAACTGGTCTCCGACCAGGAAAAGAGCGTCTTCAAAGTCATCCTGACGAACGCGTCGATCGATTTCGAGAGCAAGGTCGCCGGCCGGTTCCCCAATACGCCGTACGAGCTGGAAATCCCTCTCGCCGAGGCAACCGACATCGCGCCGGGACGAGCGCCTCCGTCCTGGTTGGCCCTGGCCGAAATCCACCGCCAGGTGCCGGGGCAGGAGGAACGCATTCGACAATACGAGGTGCAAATGGCCGAGATCGCCGCCTCTCGGATGATCGTCGGCGATATTGAAGACCTCGCCGGAAACGAATGGGAAACCCGGGCCAACGCGCTGGCGGGGATGAAGGAGCGACTCTACCGGCTGAAGACGGAGCCGCACCGGCGATGGTCGGCCGGGTTCAGTTGCCTGTGTTTCGTCTGGGTCGGCGCACCGATGGCCGTCTGGTTGCGAAATCGCGATTTTCTGACGAGTTTCTTCCTCTGTTTTCTTCCCATTCTCGTCGTCTATTACCCGCTATTGGCCTTCGGCATCGACGCCGCGAAATCGGGGACGCTCCCCCCGAGCATCGTGTGGCTGGGGAACGTGCTACTGGTGGCTTGGGGATTCATTTTGTTGCGGAAGGTGATTCGGTATTAGATGATGAATAGTCCCTTTCTGAAAGCACTCCGCCGCGAGGCGGTCGACGTCACTCCGGTCTGGCTCATGCGCCAGGCGGGCCGCTATCAACCGGAGTACCGCGCGCTCCGCGAAAAAGTCGGCTTCCTGGAACTCTGCAAAGATCCGGGGTTGTGCACCGAGGTGATGGTTCGCTCGGTGGAGCAATTGGATGTCGATGCGGCGATCATCTTTTCGGATCTCTTGCTCATTCTGGAGCCGATGGGGCTTGAGCTGGAATACGCCGAGGGGGGCGGCCCCGTTTTCCACAACCCGATCCGTTCCGTCGCCGACATCGAACGGATTCGGGAGCTGGAGGACGCCGAAACGCTGTTCTACGTGAACGAAACGGTCCGGCTGACGAAAGCGGCCTTGCGAAACCGCGTCCCGGTGATCGGGTTCGCCGGCGCGCCTTTCACCCTGGCCGCCTACGCGATTGAAGGGGGGGCAAGCCGGAACTACGCGAAGACGAAGCGGTTCATGGTCGAAAACGAGACCGCGTGGCACGAACTTTTGGAGAAGATCGCCCGGGCGGTGGTCGTCTACTTGAATGCGCAGATCGCCGCCGGCGCCGACGCGGTCCAGCTCTTCGACAGTTGGGCCGGGTGCTTGTCGCCGGACGATTACCGCCGCTACGCGATGCCGTATACGAGAGCCATCCTCGATAACCTCAACGCCGTGCCCACCATCAACTTCGCCACCGGCAACCCCGAGTTGCTGCCACTGTTGTCGGAAGCGGGCGGCGACGCGATCGGCCTCGACTGGCGGGTCCGCCTGGACGCCGGCTGGGAGAGGGTCGGAACGAACAAGGCCGTCCAAGGAAACCTCGACCCCGTGCGCTTGCTCGGTTCCAAGCGATCGCTCCGCGCCGCGGTTCGAGACATCCTGAATCAGGCCGCCGGCCGCGACGGCCACATCTTCAACCTCGGCCACGGAGTCCTGCCCGACACCCCCGTGGAAAACGCGAGAGCGGTCGTGGAAATGGTGCATGAAGAGAGTAGGAAGATGAGGTGAGCGGACGCGACGGGAATGCGGAGGCGCTGAGAGCAAAGCGGATGGTCTTCCCGGAGGGATGGGAAGCTTCGAGTCTCGGCTGGATATACCGCGCGCAGGTGTTTGACTTCGCGACATGAGGCGTGCGGACGCAGCCGGCAGTCCCTGAAATGAGGCAGTACAGGGGATTTAGACAATCCTGAGGTTTTTGCCCTTTGCAGGCACTCCGCCGCGGCGGAATGGTTGCGGCTCGCCTCTCCACCTGTTATGCTGAACGGGTATTTGGGAAACCTCGAACAGAAACCGCTTGGGAAGGGAGAATTGTCGGATGAGCGTGGAGCCGCCTCCTTCCGTGGGAGACCTATTCGCGCGCTGGCAGGAGGGAGACGTGGAAGCCGGAAATCGACTGTATCGTCGGTTGGGGAGGGCGCTTGAAGGGATGATTCGTAAACGAGCGGGCGTGACCATTGGCGAGAATACTAGACGCGACGTGAAACAATCGGTCTTCGCTTCTTTCTTGCGACTGATTCATAACGGGCAGTTTCGAATGCGCGATACGGCGGGACTTTACGCTTACCTGAAGTTGGTGGTACGCAAGAAGGTCTTTAGGATCCGGCCTTCACCGGTTCTCGCGGAGATAATGGACCGGGACGATCCGACGCCCGGTCCGCATGTTGAAGTTGAGCAAGAGGACGCCCTGGGCGCGCTGCTGGAGCGGCTGCAGCCTCGAACGCGCCGCATCGCGGAATGGACCATTCAAGGTCTCTCGATGGGCGAGATATGTCAACGCGAGGGATGCGGCCGTCACACGATCCGTCGCCATCTCAATCGCGTGGGGGAAATACTGGAAGCCGATGTTTGAGCGGAGTCTCTTGAGTTAACGACGCGGTACCGGTTTGGCCGGAGCTGGAAAGGAAAGGACTCGTGGCGTTTCCGATCGAAGTTGCGCTTGGCCAATCTCGGAAAATCGGAGAATAATTCGCCGGAGTCCGAGTTTCATGCACCTTCGGTTTGTCTGCGCCGCTTAATGGGTTAGCGGGTAACTCCATCGAGGAATATGTGCGCGGAGTGGCTTGATGAATTCGCGAGAAACGGGAGAAAACGCACCGGACAGAAACGGGAACGCGGGTTCGCTTTCGGAGTACATCGAGTTGGTGGCCGAGGAATGGGAACGCAGACGCGACCATCTGAGAATGGCAGATTTGCCCTCCTTGGTACCGGATTCCGGCGAGCCCGGCCGATCGGCCGTATTGGTGGTGTTGATCAAGATTGATCAGGAATATCGGTGGGGTAAAGGCCGCCGACCGCTGGTCGAGGATTATCTCGGTTACTTTCTTGCGCCGGCATCCGACGAGACGATTCTGGAATTGCTCGTCGCGGAGTGCCTGACCCGTGGTAGTCTTGGCGCGCTACCCACCGATTCGGAGCTTTTTTCGCGTTTCCCGGGTCTCGCGGAGCGCGTTGATCTGACGGAGATCGAGGCCAAACTGGCGGCCGAGGACTCGCCGGCATTGGGTCTACTGGATGAAACCGGGAGCGGCGAGACCCCGAGAAGCGAACTCGCCTGCACGGCGCTTCGGACAAATCCGCCGTCCCCTTTGCTGCCGGGTGAAACCTTCGGCCCGAACGACCGCTATGAGATTCTGGAAGAGTTGGGAAAAGGGGGAATGGCGACGGTCTACCTGGCGCTCGATACGCTCTTGCGGCGGAGACTGGCCCTCAAGGTACTGCACGCGGCCATCAGCCAGGGGGACGAAGGGATGAAGCGGTGGCTGAGCGAGGCGCAGGTGTCCGCGCGGCTTCGCGACCATCCGAACCTCTGTCACGTCTACGACGCGGGGCAGTGGAACGGTTTGTCATATATCGCCTTGGAGTGGGTCGAGGGAGAATCGCTGGATGAAAAAATGGCGCAAGGAGAGATTTCTCCAACGGCTGCGGCGCGACTGACGTCTAAACTGGCCCACGTCCTGGAAGAGGTCCACTCCGTCGGCGTCGTGCATCGCGATCTGAAACCATCGAACGTGATCATCAACTCCAAGGGGGAACCGGTGCTGTTGGACTTCGGAATATCGAAGTTGCTCGACACGGTCTCGGCGAAACCGGAGGAGGAAACGGCCGGTGCCGCGGATCCCGCTCTTGTCCGGTTCACCGGTTACTCCCAGCTCCCCGGGACGCTCCCTTGGATGGCCCCGGAACAACTCCTCGGCAAGGTCGACGCGCGAAGCGACGTCTACGGCCTTGGAGTCATGCTCTTTCAGATGCTCACCGGCAGGCTTCCCCATGCCTCTCCCACGCTCGCGACGCAGACCGAACTGCGCCGGCTGATGGACGACATTCTCCACGCCGATCCTGGCAGGCCCGATCTCCACAACCCGCGGATCGATTCGGCGCTGGCGAAGATTTGCCGCAAGGCAATGGAGAAGAACCCGAAATCACGGTACTCGTCCATAGGCGAGATGGCCGCCGCTGTGGACTCGTACCTCCAAACGGCGGGGCATCGAAAAGGCGCAAGGCGAAGACTCGCGAAAATCGTGGTAGGACTCGGTATTGTCCTCGTGACACTCGTGGTCGCGATAGTGATTGTCCGAAGGATGACCGAAGGGTCAGAAGACCTCGCAATAAACCGGGTGGACGTAAAGTCGAACGAGTCCAAAGTGTCGAATAGCAATCACAAAGTATTCAATTCCGCCATGATGGATGCCGTTCCATCCGTTGAACTCCAGATTCAGAAGGTTCCTTCCGTTGTCAGCTCCAGGATTATTCCTTCTTCGCGAAACCGCGATGTTTTCCCGGGAATTACGGGAATCCAGTTCGGTCCTGATAGCCGTTTCGCTTTTCTTTCCTGCCCGATCCGCGCGGAGAGTGGGAAGTCGATCCCATGGACAATCTGCGCCGTCGATCTCGCGACTGGTGAGAGCGAGTCCGTGGTTGATACTCCGGAGCTTAGGCTTTCCGGAGCGCCGCAAGAATGGAAGGGATTCGCGCTGGCGAAGGACGGGCGATACGCGTACGTCACGAACTATTATCACCCATATATCACCCGTTTTGATCTGCATAACGGAAACGCGCGCACGGATCTCAGAACCGACGGCCAAGCCGAAAGCACCTGGGCCAGTTGGTTGGCAATTGCTCCCGACGAGCAAAATCTCGTCGTGTGCGAAGGTAACGACGGGCGGAACGAAAACGAGGAGAATGATCGTCTTTCCATTATCGATATCGCTGATGGCAAGTTTCATCTCAGAAAACAATTGCCTCTTAACGATGAATGTGGCGAAGAATGTATTGCCTTCAGTCAGGACGGAAAGCGAGTGTATGCGGTCACTTTCGGGCGTTGGACCGAGTCGCCCATGGTTCACGAGATTAACTTGGGTGATTCTTGTCGGCAAGAAAGAACCCTCGGGCTTTCCAATGCAAAACCTCGCGGAATCGCCATTTCTCAACGGTTTGAACGAGCGTGGGTTGGCGATGCGAACAACCACTGCTTGTGGAGCATCGACCTAAAGTCATTCAGTCCCGTCAACAAAATCGAACTGGACGGGCGCACTCCGGATATCTTGGTTATCAATCCGGCGCAAACTCTTTTAGCGGTAGTGTGCCGTGATCAGCGGGAAGCCGTTTTTGTCGATCCAGCCTATGAGCGAGCCGTCGGGGTAACCAAGGGTTTGCATGAACACATTTCCACCGCGAGGTTCGCGCCCGACGGAAAGAGATTGTTCGTGACTTACAGCAAGGAAGGTGCGGGAATCGAGGTTATCTCCGTCCCTCCGGAACCGGAACGAATCATCTTCTCTTCGGATCGCGACGGCGAGGGCTACAGGCTTCACGCGATGGACCTGGATGGGGGAAACGTTCGGCGCGTCATAAGGGGTAGCGCTCGGCAGTCGTATCCCCGGTTGTCACCTAATGGCCGCATGATTGCATTCGTGTCAAATGTTTCGGGTGGTCTTCGTGTTTGCATGGTGACGCCCAATTGTGACAAGCCGATGGTTTTTACGGAAACGGATCCAGCGACGGTGGCGGACTATCGGGGTGTTCCGATTGATTGGTCAGCCGACGGGTTGAAGATTGCCTTTGTAGGGGGGCAATCCGACGCGATTCGCGTTCTCGACGTCAGAAAGAATCAGATCGTCACGGTTCACGTCGGCCCCCTGCACTCGCGTTTTCGCAATCACGGCGGGCTTTCATGGCGCGGTGGCGGCGACAGTCTTTTTGTGACCAGTCAATATTCGGAGACCGCGGCGTTTCAGGAGGTCTTCCGCCTGGATGTAGCAGCGAGCCGGATCGACTTGCTCACCACGCGGGCCCACGGTGGCGCGACGTCGTTCGCGCCGGATGTCATCCGTGAAGGGCGGCGCATCGCGATAATTCGCGAAGAGTCGCCGGAGCAGCGCGATCAGAGGAGCCTCTTTCTCTTTGATCTTCCGGAAAAGGAATTGGTACCCGTATCAACACCGGAGGGAGTTCGACAGCCAGCCTCGCCGAGGTGGCTTCCGGATGGAAAGTATCTGCTTTGCTCAGGAAGCGTCAATGGGTATCGACATATCTTTCGAGTGTGTATAAGCGACCGTAGGGTATCGCAATTAACGAAGGGCGAGTCCAATAATCGAGAACCGGACGCCTTCGTCGGAGAAGGTCCCGGCAGCGATTATTAGAGTCGTGAATTCTTTTGCGCATTTTTGCACCCGAGAGGCGGTTCACTTGGTTTAAGGGTGGTAGAAAGCGAGGATTCACGGGTCCGCCGATCCTACAGTGGCCTCTTCACCGGGGGGTCGAGTGTCTTTTCGGAGGCGGACGTGACTGTGACGTCGTCGCGATTCGCGCAGGTCGATGGTGCTTACCTCGCCGTCGTTCGAAGTGGTTCTTTCAGGGCATGCGTTCCCTGAAGACACCGGCACACACCCCAGCATTCCGAGTGTATCGTGAAGGAGCTTAATATGTTGTCCTCAGTTTTGCGTTGCGTTTCGAGATTGACGCGGCGAGTCGGCGAGAAGAAGCGATCCATTCGCGGAGGGATTGGACCGCGATGCCTTGATTCCTTTCTAAGGTGCGAACTGCTCGAGGAACGGAGGCTGCTTAGTGCCACCGGCGACTTATCTTGGGGGGTCATATTAGGTGGAGAGTGTGGGGGGACCGATGGGGGGTACGTGAGCGACATGGAGTTGGACTCGTCGGGGAACGCTTACATTATCGGAGAGTTGTCGGACCCGTCGGACTGGTGGCGTCCGGAGGATTTGGACGGGTACGCCGGGGGTAGCGACGCGTTCGTGGTGAAACTGGATCCCGCTGGAACTCCTCTTTGGACGACTTTGCTCGGTGGCAGCGATTCGGATCGCGCGATGAGTTTGGCGATCGACGAGTCGGGCGCGGTATTCGTCAGCGGGGTGACGACGTCATCGGACTGGTCCGAAGGATCCGAGCCACTCGGGAAGCTGGCTTTCCAGGGAGGAACCGATGTTTTCGTGTCGAAACTGAACGCTTCGACGGGAGAAGTCGTGTGGAGTCAATTACTGGGGGGCATGGCGCATGAATCGGGCATTGGTGTATGCTCGGACGGTAGCGGTGGCGCATTCCTCGTTGGTCAAACGACCTCGGCGGAGTGGGTCGACATACCACATGTGGGCGATAGTTACGCGGGTGGTCGAGATGGATTCATCGCGCATGTGGCGAACGATGGGGCGCGGCAATGGCATACGTTCTTTGGCGGCTCGGATAGCGATGCATTCCACGGAATCGATCGGGATTCTTACGGCGACATCGTTGTTATCGGCTCGACCTACAACGACGATATCGCCTTCGGCGGATTTGGCTCGACGTACAACGGCGGCTCTCACGACGCACTCGTCGCCAAGTTTTCACCGATTTCCCATGAATGGTCCTGGGCCGGCTATTTGGGAAGCAACGGGAACGATACGGGGTACGAGGTCGTGATTTCTCCGGAAAACGACGCGATTTTCGTCACCGGTGGACTTCAAGGCTCTCCTTCGGATTCGGCCGTTCTCGCGGCATTCAATAATGGGCATGGGGGCGACACGGACGCCTACGTGGCGAAAATATCCTCGACCGGCGAGTTACGGTGGGGGATGTTTCTCGGCGGGACTGGCGCGGATATGGGACACGATCTCGCGTTGGACGCGTCCGGGAGAATTTTTGTAACGGGATATACGCGTTCCGACAATTTCCTTACCGGCTTTCCGGTAACGGGTAGCGATACGACGCTGGATGGGGCACACGACGCATTCGTGGCGGTGCTCTCGGATGCTGGCGATTCCGGTGTTTTGGAGTGGGGGCGGTATCTTGGAGGAAGCGGCGACGATTTCGGGCGCGGCTTGGGCGTGTCGAGTACCGGTTCCGTCTGGGTGATCGGCGGTGGCAACTCCGCCGACCTGGGAGAAGGAGAAATCACCATCAACGACAACGGAACCGATGACGATTGCTTCGTCGTTCGGATGTCATGCGGTCTTCCGAGCATAGTCTTCGCCGAACATGGCACTGTCAGCGGTATTGACCTGCAACATTACTATTCAGACATTGAAACGCCGGCATCCGAAGCGATTTTTTCCGTGGTGTCGGCATTTGAGGGCGTGACGGTTTCAATCGATCCCATGACGCACATCATGACCATCGAAGGCAATCCGGGTTTCCACGGGGAAGGGTACGTCACGATCGAAGTGGTAGACACCGGCGACGGCGAGTCGGAGCCACTGAGTGATTCGGACACCTTTCACGTCCGTGTAAACCGTCTTGGGGATCTCAACGGTGATGGAGTCGTCGGAAGCGCTGATCTCGATGTCGTCCGAGGGGCGTGGGGACGCGTGGTATCCGCCGGCAGACTCCACCTCGGAGATGCATCGGGTGATGGAATGGTTGGCAGTGCCGATCTTGATATTATCCGCGCAAACTGGGGTAGCGGGGCTTCGGTTGCGTCGGTACCCGCGAGCGCCGGCGATTCTAGGACCGGGAATAGTGGTGGTGTTTATGGTCCGGTTCCACGAGAAGAAATGACACGAGTTGCTGCGGCCGAAGCGGTATTCGGAAACGCTGAAGTCGCGAAAAACGCTTGGGCCGCGGCAGTAGACTGGCTAATGCTGCAAGATCAAGAGCCGGTCGCCGTTCCCAGAAGAAATGATATATTGACCTCTATATTTTCCGCTTGACCAAAACTAGCAGACAACCCTCAAAAGAACTGGTTCCCGCGTGGGCTGGTGCGGCCGACGGCGTTTTCCGCGGAAGCGTCTAGGGAGGTCCGGTCGTGCCGTTTATTCCCTCGATAGAACAACGTCGCGACGTTTTACGGCGGTTTTGCCATCCTCCGCAAACTTCCTATTTGAACTTCGGGTTGGATTGAAATATGCTTCTACTGGCGAAGGAGTGTATTTTCGTCCGATGTTCCCCCATCCCGGGGTTTCGGGAATCCGGAACTAGCGGAAAGCGACCTCTTTCGTAGTTTTGGTATGGCGGCCGTCTTCGGATGATGTATCAATTGACGGCGAGTCCATACCCCCTGAATATGGCTTTCTCACCCCCGTGTTTGGGGCGACATCACCGGGAGCTGGTGAGGTCGCCCTTTATCTTTGGCGAAGGGGGGCTTGCCCGGTCCGCGGATTCTTGCAGACCCGTGTTGACAGAATGGCGGCACTTAGCTACTAAAATGAGAAACCGTTGATGAGATCGTTCTCTTTGGTTCGCTGAATCCTTTGTTCATTCGCCAAGCCTTCAGGAGTAAATGGTAATGGCCGTATGCACGATTCCGGAAGTCCCCGGTTTCTCGAAGAGTGACCTGTTTGGTGCCCCGACGTTCGCGGTCGTGTCGCAGGACGATGACTATGACGACTACGACGATTTCGAGGAGTTCGACGACGACGACTTTGACGACGACTTTGACGACGACTTCGAGGAGGACTTCGAGGACGAGTTCGAGGACGATCTCGACGACGACGAGGAGGACGATGACGTCGGGGACGACGACGATCTCGAAGACGTGGACGACCCCGAGGATGACGAAGAGGAAGATTAATGTCGCGTTCGTGGCTTGGGGGGCCGGTGCTGTTTTCGCTGCGTCCCACGAGCGGCGCAAGTCCGCGGAGTTGGAGTCGAAAGTCTTCTCCGCTTGCCGTTTTCCGCTCCCATCAACCGTCAATTCAACCGCGAGATCAACGATAAGGAACGCTTTGTGCTAGAAATCGCATCGCAGACGAGCCAGGCCGTCGAGGTTATTCGGTCCCAATGGGGGAAGACTCCGAAGGTCGGGGTCATTCTCGGCACCGGCCTGGGGAGCGTCGCTGGGGAAATCCGGCCTGAGGCCGAGTTTCATTACGACGATATTCCGCATTTTCCGCGATCAACCGCCGTTAGCCACGTCGGAAGACTGGTCTGTGGTTGCTTGGCCGGCGTCGACGTGGTCGCCATGGAAGGGCGGATGCATGCCTACGAGGGCTATACTTATAAGGAGATCACGTTTCCGGTTCGGGTGATGAAGGCCCTGGGGGCCGATACGCTCGTCGTTTCCAACGCCTGTGGCGGGATGAACCCGCAATACGCCGCCGGCGACATTATGGTCATCGAGGACCACATCAACCTGATGACCGGGAACCCGCTCATCGGAATCAATGACGACGATCTGGGCCCTCGGTTTCCGGACATGTCTGCGCCGTACGACCCGATTCTGATTGACGCGGCGATGGAAATCGCCCGCAAGGAGAACTTCGCCGCGCATAAGGGGGTGTACGTCGCGGTTACCGGCCCGAATCTGGAAACCCGCGCGGAGTACCGGTTCTTGCGCGCAATCGGCGCGGACGTGGTCGGCATGTCGACCGTTCCGGAAGTTCTCGTCGCCGCGCACGCCTCGATGCGGGTACTGGGGCTTTCCGTCGTGACCGATCTTTGCCTGCCGGACGCCCTGGAGCCGGCGGAGATCGAGACGATCTTGAAAACGGCCGCGACGGCGGAACCGAAGCTGCGGAAGATCGTGCTGGGGGTGCTGGAACGAATCGCGAGGGAATCATGAACGACCCCGTCCCGCCCGAAGTCCCTCCGCCGAAGACGATCGCCGATACCGGGTCGGCCCAGGTCGATCTGGACCGTCGCCGCAGGTGCGGTTTTCCGGAGGTGGTTTTCGCCCAGGGAAAGACGGTCGAGGCGATGGTCGGTATCTTTCAGTCGCTCTTGGACGAAGGCGAGGAGGTCTTCGCGACGCGCCTGTGCGCGGAGCACGCGGGCGTTCTGTGCGAGCGATTCCCCGACGCGCGTTACAACGCAACGGCCGGAACGCTTCGCATTCGCCCTCAAGGGGCGCAGACGCCTCCGCTCGTCGGTAGGGTGGCGGTGGTCACCGCCGGAACGAGCGATCTGCCGGTCGCCGCCGAGGCACTCGAGACGCTAGATTGGTGCGGTGTCCGTTCGGTATTCGTCCAAGACGTGGGAGTCGCCGGCCCGCATCGCGTAGTGGCCAATCTTCCCCTTTTCCAAGACGCCGCCGCGGTAATCGTCATCGCGGGGATGGAGGGGGCGCTTCCCAGCGTGGTAGGGGGGCACGTCGCCTGTCCCGTCATCGCGGTTCCGACGAGCGTCGGCTACGGTGCCAGTTTCCAGGGGGTGGCGGCCCTCTTGGGCATGCTCAACAGTTGCGCCTCGAACGTGACGGTCGTGAACATCGACGCCGGTTTCAAGGCCGCCTACGTCGCCGCGCTGATCGCAAAACGCCGATAGTTCCCGACTCCACCCACACCTCCCGTCGACCCGCGCGGGGCAAGGGGGAGATTGCCGCGCAGGTGAGGGTGTCGTCGCTGCCAACACCACGGTAGCAAGAGTGATTGACGTCCGAGGGTTACAAGGCGCAGTCGCGGAACTCAGATGGCGCAGCGTCCTGCTTCGCCTGAGAGTTTCGGACCCGCGCGCTTGGTACTGCCTGAAACGGCGCAGCCGCCCCCGCGCGACTGGGAGCGGCTAGCAGGCTGTTGAAAAAGTCCATCCGGAAACTTTTTCAACCTCTCTATCAATGTGGCCCGAGAGGCCACAATGCTCGCATATCCGCTGATTTTCCAAATCCACGGATATGTGGCAAACGTCCCGTTTCCCGCGCAGCCTGTTTTTCAACAGGTTGCCAGGGCTAGCTTGTCGCGCGGACACCTGGCGAACGCCCCTATGACGTTTCCGGACAGCAATAGTGCTGATAGGCAAGAAGAATTTCGTAGAGATCCATTGAAATCGTTATATCGTCGTCCTCGAAGTCGCCCAACCAGGTGCGATCCGAGTTGTACGCATCGGCTAGAAGGGATAGCACGGCCATCAAAGGGACGGTGACCGTTTCTCTCTTGGCCGTTTCTTGCATGACACTGGTAGGGGGGCCTGAATAGACCCGCAGATGGCTTCCTCTCATAAAACCCTCGTTGGTTCCCCCCGGTTCGAAGGGTGTTCATTCCGACCGGCGGCCTTTCGCGCCGTTTCCGGTACGCCGCGTCGATTCATTCCATTAACAACGACTACGCAGTCATCGCCCAATATCGGAACTCGGTATGATCGGGATTTAACTTATTTGACGAGTAATAGGGATTATTCGGCCACACACTCTTCCGCCGCTTGGGACGACCGACTAGACTGGAAGGATACTGAAGGCCCGGTTTCCGCGATTCCTCTTGCTCGGGAGCACCCCATGTATAGGCGCACTCGCACCCGTTCCTCGCGAGGTCAAACCCTCGTTTCGCTGCGCCCCTTGCGCGTCGAGCCTCTGGAAGACCGCCGGATGCTCAGCATCCTCTTCGTCGACGCCGAGGTGGCGCCGGGAGGAGACGGAGCCGGTTGGTAGACGGCATTGGATGATTTGCAGGCCGCGCTAGATTCGGCCGCCGCGCGGAATGGTGACGATGTCGGGGAGAATGACGTGGATCAGCCCGCCGAGATCGTTGGCGTGCGCGGCGTGATCCACGCGACCCCCTTCCACCAGCAGGAAGAAACCGGTGTCGCGCCGGTCGAGGACATCCAACGCGGCGGCGGTCATTTCCTTTAACGAAGGAACGGTCGTCTTGAGATCGTCGCGGTTCGTTCGATCGATTTCGTACGGCAGGTGGCCGTCGTGGAAGACGCCGATGAGCCGCTCACTCTTTCCCGCGCGGGCACGCATCGCTTCCGCGTTCCGCGCCGTCGCGTATCCGGCCGATTCGAATTCGCCCAGTAGATTGCGCTGATCCGGACGACGGCCGGGATCGAAGTGCTCGATCCCCCCGCCCAACAGGACGTCGATGCGGCGTTCGAAATACTGCCCGGCGATCTCGTTCTGCATGGAACGCCGCGGAACGACCGCCGCCATTGCGGCGGGCGTGGCGTGCGTCAGTTGCGTGGTCGTCACCAGTCCGACCGCCTTGCCGACGGCACGGACCGCATCCGCGATTGGGGGATGCTCACGGCCGTCGGGGTCGACGTTGAGCGAACCGTTGTTGACTCGCGTCCCCCCGCTCCAGGAGGACGAGGCCGCGGCGGAATCGGTGACCGGAGAATCGGCCGCGGCCATGTCCATCGCGGCGCGGCGACCTCGTCCTTCCTCCAGCAGGCGCATCCAATTCGACGGCCGCCCGTCGCGCCAACGGCGGAACTGGTCGGCGGCGCAGAGCGTTCCGAAGCTCATCCCGTCGCTCACCATGAGTATCACGCTCTTGGGGCCGGCGGAGGTGGAACTTCCCGTCTTGGTCGATGCGCCGGCGGTTCGGACGCCGAAGAGCGCGCATGCGCCCATCCCAAATTTGAGAAAACTGCGTCGCTTCATCGTGCTCTATCCTTGGTGTCCCCACGGAGAAACTTCCCGCCCATGCGAGGCGGAGCCAAAGCTTGAATAATACTACGGCGCCGGGCAAACCGCAATCGGGCGGCATGAATCCCCCACCCGCGTAACGGGCCGCGAACGCCGGCCGCAAGCGACAGGATCGCCCACGTTTGCACGTCTCCACTCCTTTCCCGCCGGAACCTTCAGTGGCTGTTTGGCAAGACACCGCGAGCCGGTCGGGCGGGGCAAGAATGTGCCCCAGCGGCTTGTACGTGTCCCTCGGCCACAGA
>CAZFQG010000045.1:0-35469 GCA_964520785.1 uncultured Planctomycetaceae bacterium
ACTGCCGCTGGACAGGGCGAAAAAGGACATCGTGGCACCGATCGAACTCACCCAGAAACAGTCGGCCACGGTTCCATCTCCATCCACGCCGATTCCGTACAAGTCGCCCAGACCTACCTCGATGATCCGGGGATTGGCGCCGAGGCTTCCGCCGGATATGTCATAGATCGTCACGCAGTCGCTGATGTCGTCGGTGACGAACAACTCGTCGCCGTAGCGGACGGCCTGATAGATGCCGCCGGCCTCGTGAATTCCCAAAACCGTGACGCCGCCGGTCGTGGCATCGATTTCGAAGACACGGTCTCCGGCTTGCGTGGTGTCGTCATGGTCGCCGCAGTACAGCTTACCGCCTGTCCCGTCGTCGTAGTAGCTAACGGCGCGGATCCGGCCCGTCGCTCCGGTACCGACTCCTCCCGACCAGCCATGCGACGTAACTCCGGTCAACGTGAAGGAGTCGGCCTGGTTCGTGATCTGCCACTTGTGGATCAATCCGCGGTTCACGGTTGCGCCGGCGCCCAGCACGCCGTATTCGTCGGTGTAGAGATAGGTGCCGTCCGTCGTAATGCTGTCCAAGACGAGCTGCCGCGAGGTCGGAAGGACGCGGGGCGTTTCATTGCTCTCCCAATCGGCATCAACGCGGCCTACGCCGCCGGAGCCGTTGCCGTCTCCCATAAAAATATAGTCGCCCACGGGACACGACGACTTTGCGCCGATTCCAGCCGCCGTCGCGTAAGTCTCAAGAAGGGCGGTCGGCTCGGTGTCTCCTACCTGTTCCTTTCCCCACATTTGGGGCCCACTGTAGATTTGCCCCGTGTAATAGACACCGTCGTACACCCCACCACCGTAGTAGATATTGGCTCCGGAGAGCTTCTCCGACCACATCAATTGCCATTCTCCGGGGGCCACCCCGGCTGCCAAACAGGGGGCAGCCAAACCGACGACAATGATTCCAACGAGCGATAGCCTGTTCATGCGATGGTCTCCTATCGTTTCAACGAACTGAAAAGCTAACGGAATGCTAACACAATCCTATTCTAAACCGGTGGATTGCGGATTGCAAGGGTTTTGCCGCGAAAAAGGGGGGCAGACGCCTGATAAGACGTACCGTTGACGGTCAATTCAAGGGAAAACCTCCCCAAGACCCCGTTCCGGCGAGGGCGGCTGGTTGTGGCAATGCCCCGGAAGAGTGAGTGTCCGGAGCGGAACACTCGATTCGGCGGGATGGGGACGAGTCGCACCACGAACCGCGAGACCGCCCTGCCGGACCCTCTTCGCGGCTCCTTTCATTCGGTCCTTGGGGCTTGGCTTCGGCGAGCCGAGCGGTCATCGGACGACGGAGGGATTCGGCCGGCGACCGACCTCGGCAGCGGTCTCCTCGCCCTCGTTCAGTGCTTGAGAACCAGGACCGGACAATGTGCCAACCGGACGACCCTTTCGGCGGTGGAGCCGATGAGGAGGTGGGCCAGGCCGGTTCGTCCGTGACTGGCGATGGCGATAAGACCGGCGTCGATCTCTTCGGCGTAGCGGACGATCTCATGGCCGGGATCGCCGAAGCGCACCACGATGGTCCCGTCGGCGCAGTTTCGAGCGACAAGCTCTTTTTCCACGGCCTCTCTCACATGGTCGGCGCGCTGGGTATTGTCGACCGTCTCCCAGATCATCCCCGGTTCGGTCGGCTCCAAAATGGGGAGAACGTGGATGAAATGAAGATGGGTCGCGTCCACGACCATGTCGAGCGCCGTCTCCACGGCGGCCATGGAGTCGTCGGAAAAGTCGATGGGAACCACGACCGCGTCACGAGGTAACCAAGGATTCATGATCGTTTCCTTCCTGTAGGGTTTTGGGATGCTCAAACGGCCGGGAGACCGGCCCGGTATCGCGGGATACTGGTCATTCTTCGGGTTTCACCGTGGTCGGTTGCTTCGGCTCCAATCCGCCCGCCTTGTATCGATTCCAGTAGTCATCCAACCTGCTTCGGACGACTCCGCCGAGGAGGACGGCTCCGAAGATGTTTGGAAGTGCCATGGCGAACATCATCACGTCGGAAAAATCCAGGATATTCGTAGCCGAGACGATCGATCCGAGGAAAACGAAAACCAGAAAGAACAACCGGTAGAGTATCGACCATTTCGGTCCGAACAGGTGGCTAAAGCACCGCTCCCCGTAGTACGACCACGAGATCATCGTGGAGTAGGCGAACAAGACGACGGCGACCGTGAGAATGATCGGGAAGAACGAAATCACCGACCCGAACGCCACGGCGGTCAGGGGGGTTCCTTTGTTTGCTTCGATATAGCCGAGCAGTTCGGGCGACAGATCGGGGCTCGTCCGATCACAAACCCCGGTGACGACGATGACCAGTCCCGTCATGGAACAGACGACGACGGTATCGATGAACGGCTCCAGAAGTGCGACGATCCCCTCGCTGATCGGTTCGTCCGTTTTCGCCGCGGCGTGCGCGATCGGGGCGGAGCCGATTCCCGCCTCGTTCGAGAAGGCCGCCCGCTGAAAACCGGTAATCAACACGCCGATAAACCCGCCGTAGACCGCGTCGGGGCCGAATGCGCCTTGTACGATGGTGACGACGGCCGCCGGAAGGTCCTGCGCGTGAACCGCCAGAATATAGATCGCCGCGCACACGTAGATACCGCACATCAGCGGTACGATTTTCTCGGCCGTCGCGGCGATCCGGCGGATACCGCCCAAGATAACGATCGCCACCAACACGACCATGACGAGCCCGTAAATCCATGGATTGGTTTCCAAGGTCGTCACGCCGTACTGGTTCATCTGCATTTTTACCGCCTCGAAGGATTGGCAGACCTGAAAGACGCAGCCGCCGCCGACCGACGCGATCACGCAACAAAGAGCGAAGACCGTCCCGAGAACCCAGCCCAATCGGGGCAGTCCGAGTTCAGCCAACCCCCTCTTCAAATAATGCATCGCCCCACCGCTTACCGTACCGTCGCGGTCGACGTGCCGGTATATCTGGCCGAGCGAACATTCGGCGAACTTGCTGCTCATGCCGAGCAGTCCGGCGCAGATCAACCAGAAGATGGCGCCCGGTCCACCGATGCCGACGGCGATGGCCACTCCGGCGATATTCCCCAGACCGACGGTCGCCGAGAGTGCCGAGGCCAGTGCCTGGAAGTGCGAGACCTCGCCGGCGTCCTCCGGTTTGTCGTAGTCGCCTCGCGTCAGGTGGATCGCGTGCCGGAACGCGCGGATGTTGATGAACCCCATTCGTAGCGTGAAGAAGATCGCGCCGCAAATAAGCCAAACCACGATGAATGGTAGTTTCGCTCCGAGCCATCCCCCTCCCAGATCAAAGAACAGAACCTTCTGAAACGGAGCGACCAGATACCTTCCAAAGAACTCATCAATTCGAACGATCCATGCGGACTGTTCCGTCGCGGCGGGAATCACGGCCGACTCCGGTTCGGGGATCGTAACGATCCCTTCCGCGGTCTCGGCGAGGGCCTCTCCGCGGGGCGAACCGACCGGAGTCTCCGCCGCGGCAGAGCCGAATTGGAAGAGAAAAAGGCTCACGGCCGGGAATACGACGAAAAACCGGCGGTCCGAGGCTCTTAGGGTAGGCATGATATTCGTCATGGCAGAAAATGTCTGAGGGCCTATCGAAAAAGGCTCTGGTTCCAAAAACCGCGAAGCCGCCAGGCCGCGACGGGACCACGGGACCACCGACTCCCCATTTTAATGCTCCACTCACGGAATGGAACCCTCCGGGACCCACTACTACCCTGGAGAGGAAAAACCGAGTATCATTACCTTTTTGTGCCGGTGCGACAGAGCTACCCCAGTAAAGGATTTCTAGACGATTATGCGAAAAAGTCGAGTTAAGACCAAGCTATCCCGTGGGGAGGCCGTCCTTGTCACGACGTGCCATTTTACCGATCCATCCTTATATGAACTCGTCAGTCTCCTGGGTTTCGATTGCGTCTGGATGGACATGGAGCACCACACGTACAGTCTCGAAACGGCCGCCGAACTGATGCGCGCCGCCCGGGTGGGCACCGCCGACATAATCGCCCGACCCGCCAAGGGAGAATTCATGCGGATGCAGCGGATGCTCGAGGCGGGGGCGCAAGGCATCATGTATCCTCGATGCGACGACGCGGCGGAAGCGACCGAAGTCGTCAAATGGGCGAAGTTTCCGCCCACGGGCGTCCGCGGGGTCGACGGGGGGAACCCCGATATGCCTTACCTGAGCATGACTTTGGCCGATTACATTGACACTGCCAATAAAGAAACATTCGTGGCGATCCAAATCGAGCAGAAGGAAACCGTCGACCACATCGAGGCGATCGCGGCCGTCGAAGGGGTCGATATTCTAATGATCGGACCGGGAGATCTCAGTATTCGGCTGGGCGTTCCCGGACAGACGACGCACAAGAAGGTCCGTGAGGTAATCGAACGAACGGCGAAAGCGGCCGCGGATTGCGGCAAGGCGTGGGGATTGCCGGTCGGGTCGGTGGACGCGGCCAAGGAAATGCTGGATTTGGGGGCCCGATGGATTTGTTTCGGTGGGGATATCGTGTTCCTGAAGACGGCGTTCGAGAAGGTCCAGGCCGATTTCGCGCCGCTCGGTTTCACGTTCCAGAATCGCCTTGCCACCAAGGCTTCCGGGAGCGCGAGTCAATACGAGAACTAAGAGACGGACTCTCCCCGGGAGGGACCGGTTCCCCTTCAAGTTCCCCCTTGCGCTCCACGGTGGAAACGACATGAGTCACCAGAACATTGAAGCCGATTACCGGCGGGTGGTTGCCGGCGTCGCCGAGACCCGGTTCCTCGCCGGGACTTCCATCGAGATCATCCGCGAACCTCGCCGCACGAAGCCGATTGAGCATGTCGTCTTCGATTTCGACGGGACGCTCAGTCTGGTCCGCGAGGGCTGGCCCGAGGTAATGGTCCCGATGATGGTCGAGGTTCTGCAAGAGACCGGCACGCGCGAGACGGCGGAGGAACTCCGCGACATCGCCTACGACTTCGTGATGAAGCTCAATGGCAAGCAGACGATCTACCAGATGATCCGCCTGGCGGAGGAGGTGACCGCCAGAGGGGGAAAGCCGTTGGAGCCCCTGGCGTACAAAGAACGCTATCACGATCTCTTGATGCAGCGGATTCAAGGGCGCCGCGACGCCCTCCGCGACGGGATGACCGCGCCCGAGGAAATGCTCGTCCCGCACACGTTCGCCTTGCTGGAGGGCCTGAAATCGCGCGGCGCGAAGATGTACCTGGCTAGCGGGACGGATGAGAACTACGTCCAGGAAGAGGTGTCCCTGTTGACGCTCGACCGGTTTTTCGGAAGCCACGTCTACGGCGCACAGAACGATTACAAGCAGTTTTCCAAGGCGATGGTGATCCGCGGAATCCTCGAAGAGCACGCCGTCGACGGGGACGCACTCCTCGGCTTCGGCGACGGTTACGTCGAGATACAAAACGTGAAGGAATTCGGCGGAACCGCCGTCGCGGTTGCCAGTGACGAGGCCCGGCGCAGCGGCAGGCCGGACGCCTGGAAACGCGAGCGGCTCATCGGTGTCGGAGCCGATATCGTCATCCCGGATTACCAGGACCACGAGGCGCTGTTGGAGTACCTTTGGAACCCGACCGCGTACGTGCGATGAATCGCATTCTCCTGCAGGCGGTCTTCGACGCAGAAGCCATGCACGTTTTCCACCACATGCCCGAATCGCGCCTCCGCGAGCTGGTCGACGGTTTCCGCCGGGCACGGATCGCCGTGTTGGGGGATTTTTTCCTGGACAAATACCTGGAAACGGATCCGGCGCTCGCCGAGGTCTCCATCGAGACCGGCAAGACGGCCCACCAGGTAGTAGAAATCCGGTGCAGTCCCGGCGCGGCCGGCACCGTTTGCTGTAACCTGGCTGCGCTAGGGGTCGGCTCGCTCCACGCGATCGGGTTCACCGGCGATGACGGAGAATCGTTTGATTTGCGCAAAGGCCTCGAGCGGCTCGGTTGCTCGACCGACCACCTCCATGTCGCCGCGGAGCGGAAAACGCCGACCTATCTGAAACCGCGCGACGTCTCCCTCCCCGGCCTGGAAGGGGAGCATAACCGCTACGATACAAAGAACCGCAGCAAAACACCGGTCGAGATCGAAGACGCGATCCTCGCGTCGCTCGACGCCATGCTTCCGCGAATCGACGCCCTGATCGTGCTGGACCAGGTTGAGGAAGCGGACTGCGGCGCGGTCACGTCCCGAGTCCGCCAAGCAATCGGCCGGCGGGCCGAGGCCTTTAAGAACGTCGTCTTCTGGGCCGACAGCCGCCTGCGGATTCGCGAGTTTTGCGGCGTGACGATCAAGCCGAACCAATTCGAGGCGATCGGCCGCGAGAATCCGCCCCCCGGCGAGGTGGTCGACATCGAGGAACTGGCTAAGGCGGTCCAGTCGCTCGCGGAAGAGAACAAGGTCGTCGTATGTGCCACCCGGGGGGCGGACGGGATGATCGTCAGCCACCCCGAGCCGACACTGGTCTTTGGGGTCCGGGTGGACGGTCCGATCGACCCGACCGGCGCGGGCGACAGCGCGACGGCCGGCGCCGTGCTGGCCCTGTGCGCCGGAGCGACTTTCCCCGAAGCGGCCCTTGTCGGAAACCTTGTCGCCTCCGTCACCGTGACACGACTGGCCACCACCGGAACCGCCTCGCCGGAGGAGTTGTTCGAGCGGCTTCGACGTTGGTGGATGCAGTGACCGGTCGATGGAAATGGCACGAAACCGCCGCCTTGTCGGAGCCCATCCGCCCTTGCATTTTCGTTCCCTGCGCCATGTCCCTTTGGCGACCATATTTCGAATCCATCCCAGCTAACCGGTAATCGATCCCATGAACGACCAAACATTTGCCCGGAATTACCTGAACGACCTGGCCTCCCTGCTTCCGAAGCTCGACGACGAAAGAATCGTCCAGGCGATTGCCTGGATGCGCGAGGTCCGGGACGCGGGGCGGATGATCTACATCTGCGGCAACGGCGGCAGTGCCTCGATCGCCTCGCAGATGGTCGTCGACATCGTCAAGGGCGGATCGTGGCAAAAGAAGGCGCGGTTCAAGATGATCGCCCTGAACGATAGCATCAGTACGGTGACCGCGTACGCCAACGACGTCGGCTACGACGTGGTCTTTGTCGAGCAGTTGAAGAACTTCGCCCAGAAAGACGACCTGCTTATCGCCATCAGCGGCAGCGGCAACAGCCCGAACGTCGTCAAGGCGTTGGAATATGCGAACGAAATCGGCTGTAAGACGATCGGCATAACCACCGGCGAAGGGGGGAAGCTCAAGGACCTGGCAGAACTTCCCCTGACGGCTCCGAGCACCCACATGGGCCGTCTGGAGGACTGTTTCTTCATCATCACCCATATTCTATGCTATGCATTTATGGAAGCCGAATAATCCCCATTTCCGCTTTTTATCTCCAGCCTTCGCCCCTTGACCATGGATTCCGTCTACCAACAGTGTATTTCCCCCAAGTGCGCGGCGACGTTTGACGTCGGCGAAGTGCTTACCGCGTGTCCCCAATGCGGCAACCTGCTCGACGTGGCCTACGAGTGGAACAGGCTCCGTCCGCCGAAGACCCTATCGGAGATCGAGGCACTATGGTCGCGCCGCGACGATCCGCTCTGTTTCAGCGGCGTATGGCGGTTCCGCGAGCTGCTCCCCTTTTCCGCGCCAAACAGGTGCGTCACCGTCGGCGAGGGGCAGACCCTGCTGCGGCCCTCCGACGCCGTCGGCGAGTACGTCGGCCTGAATGGCGGCCGGCTCTTCCTGCAATATGAAGGGATGAACCCCTCCGGCAGCTTCAAGGACAACGGAATGTCGGCCGCGTTCACCCACGCGCGGATGGTCGGCGCCACCCGCGCGGCGTGCGCCTCGACCGGCAACACGAGCGCCTCGCTGGCCCTCTACTGCTCCGCCACGCGGCTGATGCAGGCGGTCATCTTCGTCGGTTCCGGAAAGATCGCCTACGGCAAGCTCTCGCAGGCGCTCGATTACGGCGCCCTCACGCTGCAGATCGCCGGTGACTTCGACGACGCGATGGCTCGGGTGCAAGAAGTCTCGCCCGAGTTGGGTATCTACCTGGTCAACAGCGTGAATCCCTTCCGGCTGGAAGGGCAGAAGACGATCATGTTCCGCGTTTTGGAGGCGCTTCGCTGGGAGGTGCCCGACTGGATCGTCGTTCCCGGCGGAAACCTGGGCAACTCCAGCGCCTTCGGCAAGGCATTCCACGAGCTGCACGAACTTGGCCTGATCGACCGGATTCCCCGGCTGGCCGTGATCAACGCGACCGGCGCGTCGACGCTCTACGAACTGGTCGAAGAGCAGGGCCTCCGCTGGAACGGCGGCCATCCGGACGAGGCGCTGATCGGCGGGTACATCAAGTCGATGGACGCCTCGGGCCGCCGCGCCGACACGATCGCCAGCGCCATCGAAATCAACCGCCCCGTCAACCTGAAAAAGTGCATCCGCGCGCTCGAATGGTGCGACGGCCTGGTCCGCAACGTGACCGACCAGGACATCCTCGACGCGAAGTCCCAAGTCGGCGCCGGCGGATTCGGATGCGAACCGGCCAGCGCCGCAAGCGTCGCCGGGACGAGACTGCTCGTTCGCGAGGGCGTCATCTCGCCGGACGACCGCGTCGTCTGTATTCTCACCGGCCACCAGCTCAAGGACCCGACGGCCACCGTCGCCTATCACAGCGGCGACGAGGAGAAATTCGACGCGATCCTCCGTCCTCGGGGCGTCGAAACGGCCCGTTTCGCCAACAGCCCCATCCCGGTGGCCAACGATGGCGCGGCGATCATCGACGTGATTCAAGCTGCGCAACCGCGGAATTGACGACGACACCGGGTCATTGCACGAACGCTCAGACCTCGTCCCCGACCACGTAGGGGGCACGGTATTCCCGGGTGAGGAGGGCGTTCGCCTCGTCGTTGTCGATGAACTTCTCGGTAACCGGGTCGAATTTGAGCACGGGGCCCAGTTGATAGCTCATGTCGGTTAGGTCGATGCCGATTCCTTCGAGATTCTCCTTGATCAGTTCGAAGCTCTCGATCGCCTCCTTGTCGTTGCCAAGGGCATCCGGCCGGGTCGTCCAGGGGACCTGCTTGCCGAGTCGGTAGGAGATGTTGCCCAAATGGCAGATGGCGCTGGAGTGGTGGGCGATCTCGACGTCGGCGTTGTTGTCCTCCCGCTTGCGGGTGCGCATCGCGGCGATGAACGCGGCGAAGGTTCCGCCGCCGGTGATTTCCGCCTTGCCTTCCACCTTGACCTTCTCCCCGCCGTTTTTCGGATAGAGCCACCCGTCCTTGATCATCCCTTCGGTCGTGTAGAACTCGTTCGAGACGTTACTGGGAAACTTCTTTCCCTCCTCGGTCAGGGACTTGCCGACCAGGCCGCGGGTTTCGAAAACGATCTTGGCTTCTCCGAAGTCGAAGACGGAGAGCTCCATGTTGGGCGTCTCTCCCTGGTCCTTATAGCCCTCGCCTTCAACCCAGCGACCGCCGAGGCTCCAAACGCTTTTGGGAAGAGTACCGTCCTTGATTCCCCAGAGGGCGACGTCCATCTGGTGGACGCCCTGGTTGCCCATGTCTCCGTTTCCGGTGTCCCAGAACCAATGCCAGTTGTAGTGGACGAGGTTTCCATGGTACGGCTGCGCCGGGGCGGGGCCGAGCCAGAGATCGAAATCGACATCCTCCGGCGGCTCGCTGACCGGCTTGAATCCGATGCTCCAACGCGGCTTGCAGCAGTAGCCTTTCGCGACGAGAAGCTTGCCGTAACCGCCGCCGTGGATTCCGGCGATCTCGTTCGCGCGGCCCTGGTCGCTGCGCTGCTGGGTACCGTGCTGGACGACCCGGTTGTATTTTCGCGCCGCCTTGACCGCTTGGCGGCCCTCGAAGACATTGTGACTGAGCGGTTTTTCGACGTAGACGTCCTTTTCCGCCTGGCAGGCCCAAATCGTCATTAGCGAATGCCAGTGGTTCGGCGTGGCGATCGCCAGCGCGTCGAGCGTCTTGTCTTCAAGCGCCTTCCGAACGTCCTGGAAACATTCCGGCGTGTTCCCCCCCTTTTCTTCCACGAACGCCACCCGGCCCTTGAAGAGACGTGTGTCTGGATCAATCAACTGCGTCACGCGGACTTTGTCCATCTTGGCGAAGGCGTCGATGTGCGCGCCGCCGCGGCCGTGGATTCCGGCCACGCCGACGTTGATGGTATCGTTCGCGCCGCGGACGTCACCGAAAGTCATCGAGGTGTTGATCGCCAAGGACGTGCCGAGGCCGGCGGCGATGGATTGCTTCACGAAAGAACGTCGAGAAAGACGTGGCATGGTGGGGCTCCTTGAGGAATCGAGGATAATGGTGGAGGGCCGCGACGTCGTGGTCTCCGCTCGCGTCATGCGTGCCGTTCCGACCGGTGGGATGCATCGAAAACGAGAGAGCAAACTCCCCGTTTCATTCAAACTTCAATTAGAACCCTTCCGTCGCCACCTGTCCAGGGGAATCCTCAAGCGATAGCTCTTTGGTATCCCACTATTCCCCCCGCCTATATCTCGCGGACCTACGGCGACACCCCATGCATTGTATATATTGGAACCCCTCGATAAGCGGTGTTTTTCCGCGACGTGCGTCCCCGTTCCAGAAATAGGTACGACATGCGTTATCGAGCGACGTGGGGCGTTCCACCAGCCACTACGTGCGGTACTTGATTCCCCTTTTACGCGAATGCCGCACGCAACGCTTGCCTCAATCAAGTCGACTTACGCACCATCAACCGCGGCTTGATCGTTACCACCCGGTCTTCCGGGGGCATGTCGGCGATGTGTTGGTCGGCAAGGAGCAGGTCGAGAACCGCCTTGGCGTAGGCCTCGTGGTTCTGGTCGACGGTCGTCAAGGGGGGTTCGATGACGGTGGCGACGTCGAGATTGTCGTAACCGACGACGGAGACATCCTTGGGGACCCGGTAGCGGCGGCTTTTCAGTCGCTGGATCAGGCGGACCGCCCACATGTCGTCGTCGGCGATCAGGGCGTCGCTGTGCCGCTCTGCCACTTGCAGGTCAATCGCCTTGTCGAGCGATTCCTGCGAAATGAAATCGTTGTTGCCACTGCCATACCAAATCAAGTTGTCCTCAAGCCGCAGATTGTGCTTCTCGATCGCTTCGCAGTAGGCGGCGCGGCGGCGCTCGCTCTTTTCGTCGGTGGGGTTCCACAGCATCAGCGTCATCCGCCGCCGGCCCCGGTCAACGAGGTGCTCGACCACCTGGCGGATGCCGTCGGCCGTGTCCACCCGGACCGAGCCGATCGTCTCCACCAGTTGCTTGCCATGGAACACGACGTCGGACCGCACGTCCACCAGCGACCGGATGTGTTCTTCGTCCTGCTTGAGAAAATCGCACAGACAGACGATTCCCTCCACGCGGCGACCCTCGAAATCATCGAGGTATTCCTGAATCCGCGCGAAATTGTGCCGTGACTGGCCGATCATCAGCCGGTAGTCGCGGCGCGTCGCCTCGCGTTCCAATGCGGAGAGGCGCGCCGACATCACCGGCATGTTCCACGTGTCGACCACTACCCCGATAAGGCGAGTGTTCACCCCGCGCAGTTGCTGCGCCAAACGATTCGGTTTGTAGTTCAGCTTCTTCGCGATCTTCAGGACTCGCTTCCGAGTCTCCTCGCCGACGCGAACCGTCCCTCCGCCGGAGCCGTGCAGGACCTGAGAGACGGTCACGCGCGAGACCCCCGCTTCTTTCGCGATATCGCAAAGTCTGACGGCCCTGATTCCCTTTTTCGCCATGAACCTATTGTGTATGATGGCGGCGACGGCTTCAAGATGCCTGGTCCGGTTTTGGGCCGGCAAAACCCCTCTCAGTATCTAGACATGCCCCGATTTCGCTTCATTCATGCCGCCGACGTACACATTGATAGCCCCCTTCAGGGACTATCCGCCTACGAAGGAGCCCCGGTCGAAGAACTGAGGAAGGCCTCGCGGGCCGCCTTCACCCGACTAATCGACCTGGCGATTGAACAAGAGGTCCATTTTGTCGTGATCGCGGGCGACCTCTTCGACGGGCCCTGGAAAGACGTCTCCACCGGCCTCTGGACGTTCCAACAATTCCGCCGTCTGGGGGATAATTGCATCCCGCTTTATCTCCTCCGCGGGAACCACGATGCGGCCAGCGAGGTTCTCACGGCCCTCCCCTTTCCGGAGAATGTTTGCTGTTTCGACCACAAGAAGGCGGAGACCTTTCGCCTGGGGGAGATCAAAGCGGCTCTCCACGGGCGGAGTTTTCCCACCGGGGCGGTCGGTTTTGACATCACTGAGGACTACCCGGCGCCGGTCCCGGGGTGGTTCAACGTCGGCGTGCTGCACACCAGCCTGGCGGGCAACGCGATGCACGACACGTACGCCCCTACGGACGAGCGGCGGCTTTGCGGCCTCGGTTACGACTATTGGGCCTTGGGCCATATCCACGCGGGGGAAATCCTCCGTGAAGCGGACCCCGTGATCGCCTACTCCGGGGCGTGCCAGGGGAGGCACGTCAACGAGCCGGGGGCGAAGGGCTGTTACGTGGTCGACGTGGACTCCGGCGGACCGACCATGGAGTTTTACCCGCTGGATAGCGTCCGCTGGTTTCGCGCCGCGGTGGATGTCCGAGAAACGGACGCGCCGGCCGACATTGCCGAGAAGGCGGCGGCAGACCTGCAATCGCTCCAGGAAGAAAACGGCGACCGGCTTCTGGCCGTCCGTCTGGTGCTTCACGGAACCTGCGGCCTGCCGGGGCTGCTGGGAAACCCGAAGGAGCAGGACGAACTCATCGCGATGATTCACAACGAAGCGAACGCGATCGGGGGAACATGGATCGAACGGGTGGAGTTCGCGATGACCCCGCCGATGGACGGCGCGGCACTGCGAGCCAGGGGGGACCTGTTGGCGGAAGTGCTGCGCGAACTCGACTCGATGATGGACTCGCCGGAATCGCTCGACGCGCTGCGCCGTGTCCTGGAATCGCAAGGGGGCGCGGCGGAATCGGCGATGCTCAAAGGAGGCCGCGCGATCGACGCGGCTTGCGTGAGGGGCTGGCTCGAACGGACGGAACGGTATCTGGCGGCAAGCCTCGGAGGATCGGAAGTTGAGAATCACTGAACTGGAAATCCACGACTACGGCGTCTTCTCCGGCCGGCGGCTCTCCTTCGACGAAGGCCGATTCCATGTCATCTGCGGTCCCAACGAGGCGGGCAAGTCGACCCTGCTCCAACTCCTCCGCGAAATGCTCTTCGGCTTCGAACGCCGTTGTGCCTACCACGACATGGCGGACGGCGCGGCCAAGGCGTCGCTGGCGTGCGTCCTTGCCGACGGCACGCGGCTGAGGCTGCTGCGCGAGAAAAAGAAGACGGCCGGCGCGAAAGAACTCTCCGGCGCGATTGACGGCGGAGAGTCCCTCTCCCCGCAGCGGCTGGCGGCCCTTCTGGGACACGCCGACCGGTCTCTTTTCGAAACGGTCTTCGCGTTCTCGTTGACGGAACTCTCCGAAGGGCAAAAGGCGCTCGATCAGGCCAACGTCTCCGAGCGGATATTCAGCATCGGCGCCGGAGGACTGGCGCGATTCTCCCAAGTGCGGAGGTCACTGCAGGCGACGCTCGACGACCTTTTCAAGCCGAGGGGGCAAAAGCAACTTCTTAACGCCGCCTGGCGCGACTTCGCCGCCGCCGAGAAGGAATTCCGGCAAACCCAGATATTCCCCCGGGAACTGGCCAAACGCCGGGAAGAGTTGGAGGCGGCGCGCAAGGACCATGCCGCGGCGAAGGGGGCGCTTACCGCGGCAAGGGCCGCGCAAGCCGGAATCGAAAAGTATCTCCGCGCACTCGACCCCTGGCGCAAACGGTGCCTGGCCGAGAGCGAATTGGGTGAATTGAACGCCCTGGGCGAGTGGCCGCCGCCGGACCGTTTTTCGTTGGATATGATCGGCCGGTATAACGCAACGGCCGAAGCCCTGGTCGAGGCTCGGCAACGGTACCGTGCCGCGAAGGACGAAGTCGCCGAATCGCGCGACGATCAGGCCGCCGCCGAGGCGGAAGTCAATCCGGTCGTTCTCGCGGCCGCCGATCGGATCGCAAGGCTCCAGCACGATCTGGGGCGGATGCGCCAGTTGAACGAGAACATTCCGAAACTCGATGCCGCGGTTTCCACCCGGGCCGAGTCCCTTTCCGGCAGGGTCCGCGAGATGTGTCACGCGTGGACCGTCGATGATCTGGAGTCGCGGCTGCGTTTCGACGACGGCGTCCACGCGGAATTTCGCGCCTGGCGCGACGAGTCTCGCGAGCTCGACGCCGCGCTGATGGCGGCCGAAAAAGACCTGGCGGACCGCGAAGCGGAGGCGGAGCGGCTCCGTGCCAGACTCGCCGCGCTAGAAGCAGCCGCGGAGGAAGGGACCTTCGAGGTGCTCGAATCACTCGTGGAGAGGGCGAAATCCTACCGCGACTGGGCGAAAGAAGCGGCTCACCTCCGCCGAGACGCGGCCGCCAGGAACAGCCGGATATCCGACTTGCGGTCCCGGCTGGCCGCGGCGGTGGGGCTGTCCCCAGAGACGCCTCTTGTGTCCCTTCCGGTCCCCTCGAAAGCCGCCGTCGAGGAACACGTCGAGGCGTTCCGGCCGCTTCAGGCGAAGGCCGACGACGCGGTCCGAATGGTGAATCACCGCGAGGAAACGCTTCGCGACGCCAAGGAAACCCTCGCGGCACTGGAGTCGGGGGAAACCATTCCCAACCGGGAGACGCTGTCGGCCGACCGCCGCCGCCGCGACGCCCTGTGGCGGTTGATCCGCCGGCGGTTTGTCGAAGGAGAGCCGGTCGCCGACGACGAAATCGCCGGCTACCTTGACACGCCCGGTGAACCGGTCGCGGATACCTACGAGCGGCGTGTCGCCGCGGCCGACGAATTGGCCGACGCCTGTTTTGACCACGCCGACGCGGTATCGCGGCGCGAGCAAGCGGCCGAAGCGCTCCGCGACGCCGAAGCGAAGTTGGCGGATGCCCGAGCGGCCGCGGCACGGTGCGAGCGGCTTTTCGAAACCGCCCAAGAGGCGTGGACTGCGCTGTGGCGGCCCTGCGATTTCCAGCCGCAATCCCCCAAGGTGATGCGAGTTTGGCTCGACGACTATGCACTTCTCTCGGCCGATTGCGAAGAAACGGCCGGGATTGAGCGAGAACTGGAGGAACTCGGGGCGCGGATGAACGGCTTCGAGGCCGAATTGGACGCCGCCCTCGGCGAGACGGCCGGATCGATCGACACGCGTCTTGATCTGGCGGAACGCCGCGTCCGTGCCGCGCGCGAGGCGGCGACCGAGCGTCGTGCGATTTCCGAGCAGATCGAGGCACTCGACAAGAAGACGTCGCGCGTTAAGAAGGAAGCCGCCGGTGCCTCGACGCGCCGCGAGTCCGTCGAAGCCGAATCGGCCCGGCGCCGCGAGCAACTCGGCCTGCCGGAGTCGTGGAACCTCGACACCCTCTGCACGATGCTGGATAAGATCCGCGGCGCGGTCGCGGAAAACGACTCGCTCCGCGCGGAGTGGCGATCGCTCGAGGTACAGTGCGACGCCCGCGTCGCGTTCGAGGCGGAGGCGAAAGCGCTCTGCCGCGAGGCGGCCCCCGATTTGGCCGAAGCAGTCCCCGTCGACGCGGTCGAGGAATTGGCCGATCGCTGCGCGAAGGCCCGGATGGCGAAAACGAGTTTCGACGAGGCGACCAAACGCAGAGACATCGCCGAGCGGCGGATGGCCGAGGAGGAAGCGAAGTGTGCCGCGCAGGAAGCCGTTCTGGCCGAACTCCGCGCCGCGGCCGGCGCGGCCGACGACGAGCAATTTCACGCCAAGGCGGCCCATGTCCGGCGGCGTAGCGAACTGACGGCCCTGGCGGAGGAATGCTCCCGGACGATTCGCGAGATTTGTTATCCCGAGAACGAAGCGGACTTCTTGGCGGCCCTGGCGGCGGCCGATCCGGACTCGCTTCCCGGTGAACGGGAAGATGCCGCCAGGGAAGTGCATCGCGCCGAGGAGGAGGCCGAACGCGCTCATGCTCGAGTGCTCGGCGCCCAGAAACGTTACGAGGAACTCAACACCCGGGAGGAGGCGATCCGTGCCGCCGCCGAGGTCGAGGACCGCCGCGCGGCGCTGTACCAGGCGCTCGACACGTGGGCCCCCCTCTTTCTGGCCGACAAGTTGATGACCGGCGCCGTCGCCCGATTTGAACGCGAAAAGCAGCCGGAGCTGTTGCGCAGGACCGCCGAGTGGTTCCGCGCGATGACGGCGGGCCGGTATTCGGACGTCCGGACGCGGATCGACGCCGACGACGAACTGGTCGTCATCGACCAGCGCAGCCTTGAAAAAGCGCCGAATGCCCTCAGCCGCGGCACGCGCGAACAGCTTTACCTGGCGCTGCGGTTGAGTTTCGTGGAGCATTACTGCCGCCGGTCGGAACCGCTGCCGCTGGTTTTTGACGATATCCTGGTCAATTTCGACGACCGGCGCGAACGCGAAACCCTCGCCGCGCTGGCCGCGGAACTCCCCGAGACGATCCAGGTTCTCTTCTTGACCTGCCACGAAGAAACCCGGGCCCGCGCCGAAGAGGCTTGGTCCGGTCGGTGCCGCGCACATACGCTGCCGTAGAGGAGGCCCGAGGGATCGGGCCGTTCGAAGTGCGCCTAATCGCGCAGCGGCGATTAGCTTATCGCCGTGCCGTTGTTCGCGGTTCGATCCGCGATGTCCTGTTTTTTGGAGGCGTTGCCGGGCGCTCCCGGCGGAGCCAACGGGGCCGCATTTATACGCGGCCGAGCGAATCAACCCATTGACCCCGTATAGCCGAACTGTCATAATTGAGGTCGTGTCGATGACGGTTTCCGGTGCGCCGCGCGCGTCGGGATCGGCAAAAATGTTATCGAGCGGTGGATTCACCCGCGCCGCTGGCTTTCGTCTTACGGAAAGGAACTCCCATGAATGAAACATTACTTCCCATCTTTTCCCGTCGCAGCGTGCGGCGTTTCGAGGCGCGGGAAGTCTCCGAATCGCTTATCCACGATATCCTGGAGGCGGCCATGGCGGCTCCCTCCGCCGTAGCCAAGGATCCGTGGCATTTCGTGGTCGTGAAGGATCCGGCGCGTCGTGAAGCGATTGCCGAGGGGCTCCCGAACGGAAAGTTCCTGGCATCCGCGGCGGTGGCGTTGGTGGTGGTGGGAGATTTGGACAAGGCGCACGACCGGCAGCTTTCTTACCTGCTGCAGGACTGCACCGCCGCCGTTGAAAACGCGCTATTGGCCGCCAGTATGCTGGGTCTTGGCGCCTGCTGGCTCGGCGTTCATCCACGCGAGGACCGCGTGCGCCACGTCCGGGAGGTATGCCGGATGCCCGAGACCATGCTCCCTTTGGCCGTGATTGCCTTGGGCCACCCCGGGGAAGAAAAAGAACCTCGTACGCGGTACCAGCGGAGCCGCGTTCATTTCGAGACCTGGTAGCGGGGAAGGTTGGCGGCGCCGCGAACACAGTGGTCCGGCGAAGGGCCTGACACGATCCGACTCGGCGGGGAGAGGCCGTTGGCGTATCGCGTCCTGCCCAATCAATGATCGCGAAAACACTCGGACATCCATGGATCGAGATGCGTTCGAATCGCGCTATCCCGGCGTTGGCCGTTGTTTTCACCCCCTGAAAGAACTACCTGCCAGAAAGTTCCGGCATGGGGCCGCGCGAAGGGGGGCCGCGACCGGACTACTCGAAGCTCAGAAGGATCTCGTACATCGTCCGTTTCGGGACGTGGTGGATGTCGTCTTCGTCGCGCCAGTAGTTGATTTCGCTGGGGCTTTCGGCGTCTTCGAGGACGACCGTCTCCGCCGGTTCGCCGAGGGCGACCGCCAGAAGGATCGCGAAGCGCGATGGGATACTCAGTTCTTCACGGAGGGCATCCCGATTGATCGAACCGACGAGGCATCCGCCCCATCCCCGCTCCGCGGCCGCCAGAAGGATCGTTTGGGCGACGATACCGGGGTCGACGTTGAAGCTGGTGCTGATCTCCGTGTCACCCAGAATGAGGATGTACCCCGTGGGCCGTTCTTCTTCCGCCGGGCCGGGCCAATCGGGGAGGGCCGCCGCCCATGCGAGATGGGGAAATATCCGCGCGTTATCCTCCGGTTTCCAATAGATGGCGTATTTCAGCGGCTGGCGGTTCGCCGACGAGGGGCACAGACGCGTCAACTCGACCAGTTGATACAAAGTCCGCTCGTCGAGCGCGCGATTCGGATTGAACCGCCGATAACTCCGCGTCCTCATTAGCAAATCTTTGATCGCCATCGCATTCGCTCCGTCCGAAGAACCTGAAGAATCCCAAGGCCCTTTAGAGAAACGGATGTTCAACCGGTTGTCAAGGGGGTTCGGAGCATCTCGCGAGGCGAAGACGAAAAGCCTGCGCAAACAATTCGCGTTAGGCAAGATGCATACCGCCGCGACCGTACCGCGCGGTCCACCGAAACATCCGCTTCGCGCATCGCGTTTCCGCGCGTCTTTGGATTTTTCGCCCGCCGGATCTCAGGCCGGGCATCATCTTCTTTCGAACGCGAAGAGCTTCGCATTCCCTTTCACGGAGAAATGCAACCGGACCGGCTTCCCGATGAACGCTTCGGGGAGGGTCTTGCCGTGCCAGAGCACCGGGTGGCGAAAGCCGTTGGAGCGGATCGGCGGGGCGTCGTTGTGGCCGAAGGCGGGAATTTCGGCCCCATCCTCGGCAAGCAACGCGACGCGGATCTCCCCGTCCCGGCCATCGGCGTTGACGGTGATTCGCATGTCCTTTTCAAGCACGAACGGCTTCGTCCGCAATTCCGACGCGGCGCACTCGGCCATGATCGCGACGAACCGGTTGACCGGCAAGCACGCCAGGCCGATCGCGGCATTCCGATCGCGGTCATCGTGGGCCGCGTCCCAGCCGCCGTAGAAGAACTGCATCGTATCGCCACGAATAACCGGCGCGACGGCGAAGATCATGCCCGCGTCCCAGCTTCCTTCCGGACCGTTAGGAATGAAGGTGGCCTGATCCGCGACTCGGAACCATGATTTTCCGTCATAGCTGGCGGCAAGTTGCGTGTCGATCCGTTTGGTGGTCTTGCTTTTGTATATCCGCAACACACCGAAGTACATTCCGGACGTCTTGAATGCGCCCATCCCGTACGATTCCGGATCCTGCCGGTCGTTGGCGTGGCGGATAACCGGCTCGGGGGTAGACCAGTTTATGAAATCGTCGCTTTCGGCCCGAACGATCTGACGGTGACTCGGAAACGGATCGGCCCAGCCCTTCGCGAAGACGAGGAACTTGCGAGTATCAAGGTCCTGCATGACGTTGATGACGTCGCTGATCGCGTTTTCCTGCTTCTGGGCGACCAGGACCGGCCGCTCCTGAAGCCTTGTCCAATGGATGCCGTCCGGAGAGAAGGCGATCATCATTCCCGAATCCCCACCGTAGGCGTCGTGCCCGCAGAAATCCCAGAAGGCCATTTTGTAGCGGCGCCGGGGATCCTTGGCGAAGGGATCCTTTACGACGCTGGGGGAATAGGCATCGTGGAACCCGGCGTTTTGCAGGACGATATTGTTTTCCTTGGACCCCTGCCATTCAAACAGTCCCAAATCCGGACGCTTCCAGGTCAATCCGTCGTTACTGGTCGCGTAGAGAAACGGCGTCCGCGTCACCATCGGCTGACCGTAGTTGTAGCTCTGATACCACATCTTGTAGATGCCGTCCTCCTCGTCGAAGATTACCGTACCGAAGAGGTAGGGGTTAAGGTCCCATTTGCCGTTACCGCGGAAAATCGGTTCCGGCAGTTTCTCCGGTTGCTGCAATACCCGCTTGATGCGGTAGCTCTCCGCGACGAACGCATCGTCGATGAAGAGGCACGGGTTGGGGACTTCGGCCGCCGGCGCCGCAATGGCGACGAGGAGAAGCATCGCGAGGGTCCACGAAGTTGCGCTGCGTTTCATTGGAATACCTTCGGAGGAACGAAAACGGTTTAAACATGCGAACCCCAGTATACACGCCAACCGGCGGCGGTGCAAGGCGCCCCGCTGCCGATTGCCGTAAAGGGTTCCTTCCGGCGAGAAGCCATGCCCAGCTCGCGACTCACCGGCGATTTGCACGGGGTCCGAGAGGTCTTATAATGAATGAAACCACGAACAACGATCTTTTTTCAAGGAACGACCCATGCGCGCGGCTTCTCGTTGGCGAGTCGTGTTGATCCTCGCCTTTTTGACCGGCACGGCCGGAATCGGCTTCGGCGCGGAATCCGTTCCGCCGCGGCTGAGGGTCGCCGCCGACCGATTCGCGACGGCCGCCGACGTTGGCGCGGCGAGCTACGGCCGGACGGACTCCCGAATCGAGACGGTCGCCGGTCCCATGAACACGACGGTGCTGCTGCTGGAGGACGGCGAGGATGTTCTGTGCGTCATCGCTTCGGATTTCCACGTCAATTCCCTGAACCTTTCGCGGTTTCTTCGCGCTCGGGCGGCCGAGGCGCTCGGGCTGGACGCATCGCGGATTCTGTTCTTCTCTTCGCACAACCACAGCGTGCCGAAGTTCGCCGAGGGAGAGATATCGGCGTACACCTCCTACGAACTCTCGCCGGACGAGTGGCCGGAACTGACCCTGACGCCGGTCGGAGAAGCCTTCGTCAAGACACTCAAGAAACGGCTGCTGGAATTGCCGGCGGCGCTGAAGCCGGCGACCGTCCATTGGGTACAAGGGGAGGAGGGACGCATCACCTACAACCGCAAAGGCCGCCGTGCCGACGGATCGACCTACTTCATGCGCGAGGAGGATCGCGAACAAGTCGGCGCGGACTTCAACGGCGACATCGACCGGCAGGTGCCGGTCATCGTCTTCCGTGGGGAGGACGACGCGCCAATCGCCGCCCTCATGCAGTTCACCGGCCATCCCGTCACCAGCTATCATCCCGAGCGTCCCGTGGTCTTCGGCGACTGGCCGGCGGTCGCGGCGGATATTCTGGGGCGGCGGCTCGGTGGCAACGGACCGCCGGTTCCGGTCGCCTTCCTACAGGGATGCGCCGGAGACGTGAATTCGAAGGAGATGTTCCGCGGCGGGGTCGAGCGCGCGACCGAGTTCGGCAAGATGCTCGCCGAGAGCGCGATTGAGGTCCTCGGCGATCTGAAGCCTTCGCGACGGGACGGGATGGATTACGCCGTCAAGACGGTCGGCCTACCCCTGGCTTTGCTGCCGCCCGTCGAAACGCTCCGCGCGGAACTCGACGAGATGAAGGAGTTCATCCGCCGCGCCGACGCCGGAAGCGAAGATACGCTGGAGTGCGTGGGGTTGAATTTTCCGAGGGCCCTCTCGCCGGAGTATCGCGGCAGGCTGGTCAAGTTGATTCTCCCTTGGAACGAGTGGGCCCTCCAGCGGCATACCGCGGGCGAGGCGGATTCTGTGCCGCGAACGCTCGATTTGCCGATTTACGTCCTTCGCCTGGGGGACGTCGGCATCGTCGGGATGCCGTGCGAACCGTTTCTGGGAATCGGCCGGCGGATGCGAAACCGATCTCCGTTTCCCCTGACGATCCCCTGCGGTTACACGAACGGTTCGCACGGTTACATTACCGACGGGCCGAACACCGGGGACCGCGAGTACATGAGCGCGTTCCACCGCTATACGAAGTTCCGCCCGCCTTTCGCAAAACCGGCCGGCGACGTGTTGGCCGACGAAGCGGTGGAGATTCTCGAAGGTTTCGCTAAGGAATAGAGGGAACGGCATGCCGCGCGAATCGTATTGCGAAATCGGTCCGCATGGGCGGATCGACGAAGACGTGATCCTCGGATATCGGTTCGCCGGCGATTCCGCACCGTTGAGAATCGGTTCGTACGCGATCATTCGCTCCGGTTCGATCCTGTACGCCGACACGACCATCGGCGAGAGGTTCTCGTGCGGGCACCAGGCCTTGATCCGCGGGCGGATCATGATCGGCGACCGGGTGGTCGTACATCACAAGGTGACGTTGGAGGGCAATTTGGAGATCGGTTCGGGGGTGAAGATCATGGCCCACGTATACGTTCCCAGCCGGACGAAGATTGGCGACATGGTCTTCATCGGGCCGAACGTGACGATCCTCAACGACAAACGGCCCATGCGAACACAGACACGGCTTGCGCCGGTGGTCATCGAGGATCATGTAACCATCGGCGGCGGCGTTACAATCTGCCCAGGCGTGACGGTCGGGGCGAGCTCCTTCGTCGCGGCCGGAGCCGTACTGACGAAAGATGTCCCGCCTCGGATGCTCGCGATCGGTTCCCCGGCGCGGTTCCGATCGCTTCCCGCGGAGCTCGCCGGCGGAAACCTCCCGGAGAACATGCTGCCGCAGACCGACTTGTTCGGGGCACCATCGGATGACTCCTGGAGGAGGGAATAGACTTTCGGAGGCTCCTCGTCCAAGGGGCTGAATTCCCGAAGGATCAGGGCGCATCGCCGGGCACTATTTCGTCAATCGGCCCGAATCGTTCGCGTTAGCAGGAGTGCCAGGAAGAACGGCCCTCCCAGAAGCGCGGTAAGGACGCCGACTGGGAGTTCCGTCGGCGGCATGATGCACCGCGCGGCCGTGTCGCAGGCAATGAGGAACGCACCGCCGAAAAGCCACGTGGCCGGGAGAAGGCGGTGGTGGTCGGGGCCGAAAGCGAGGCGGCACATGTGAGGGACCATCAGGCCGACGAAACCGATGGGCCCGCAGATCGACACCACCGTACCGACGGCGAGGCTCGCGGCGAAGAAGAGGCGGCGTTTGACCGCGTCGACGGCGACCCCTCTGGCGGCCGCGATTTCTCCGCCGCAGGCGAGGAGGTTCAGCTCGCGTGCGTGGAAGAGAAGAATGCCACAACCGAGGAGGACGCCGGGAAGCAGGCTGTAGGCGTCGGCGAATCCGACGGTCCCGGCCAGGCCACCCATGATCCAGCGGAGGATGCGGTACGACTGGGTGAAGTCGCTGAGGTACTGAATCAGCAGGATCAGGCTCGAGAAGAAATAGCTGATCGCCACGCCGGCGAGGAGCATTCCGGCGTTGGAGAACCCGCGGCGAAGGCGAGTCAGCGCGTAGACGAGGCCGACGGTGGCCATCGCGCCGGCCAGGGCGAACCAGGTGCGGCCGGGGAGGAACCAGGTCGCGAAGGAGAATCCGGCGGCAACGTATAGGGCGACCCCCAACGAGGCCCCGCTGGCGACGCCGAGCGTGAACGGAGTGGCGAGCGGATTGCGGAACACGGCCTGAAACGCGGCCCCGGCGGCGGCCAGCCCCGCGCCGGCCAGGAAGGCGACGCAAATCCGCGGCAGGCGGAGTTCCCACAATACGGCGATTTGAACGTCGGACCCCTCTCCCCACAGCGCGGAGACCGGAACGGAGTGAACGCCGGCGAACAAGGCGACCACCGCGACACCCACGACGAATACACACCCTGCGACGAGGACGAGGGCCGTCTTCATGCGACATCTCCCGAATCGGCGCGAGGAACCACCATCGGCGGACCGGTTCCCGGATGCGGAACCGTGATGAAGGAACCGCCATAGATCGACCCGAGGACGTCCGGGCACATGAGCGACTCGGGGGGGCCGTCGAAGACGATCCGCCCTTCGGACAGGGCCAAAATCCGGTCGCTTTCGACTGCCGCGCGGTTGACGTCGTGCGTTACCGAGAGGACGCTCAGCGACCCGGCGACGCGAGCGCGGGCCAGGGCGAGAACCTCGCGGATTTCATCCTGGTGGCGATAGTCGAGAAACGCGGTCGGTTCGTCGAGGAACAGCAGCGGCGTTTCCTGCGCCAGGGCCGCGGCGAAATAGGCCCGTTGCCGCTCTCCACCGCTGAGGGCATCCATCCGCCGCGAGGCCAGCGGCGCCAGGTCGGTCAGTTCCATCGCCTCACGCGCCGCGGCGCGGTCCGCCTCGCGCAGGGTCGAAAAGGGGCTCAGGTGCGGAAACCGCGCCAGCAGGACGAACTCCTCGACCGTGAAGGGGACGGTGAGTTCTTCCGCCTGAGGGACATAGGCGACCAGTCGGGCCAGCTCTTTCTGGCGGAGCGATTCCAGCGGCCGCCCCATCAACCGGACCTCCCCGGAATACGCGGGGAGCATCCGAAGCAGGCATTTTAGGAGGGTCGTCTTTCCCGCCCCATTGGGCCCGATGACGGAAACAGTCTCCCCCTGGCGCATTTCGAAGGAAACGTCCGTCAAAACGCGGCGTTTTCCCCGGCGGAACGTCAGATTGGAAACAACAAGGGCGGGCATGGAGGGCGTTCGAGCAGCCTTTCAGGCAACTCGGAAATGGGGATAATGATCCTTGCGAGGACTCCATTGTAACAGAGCGGAATGCGTCGGCCAAGGACCAACGCGGGCGGTTGTGTCACCGATCCCTCTCGGCTAGAATGGTCGGGTTGCGACCCGAGGGATCAAGGGGGCGAAACGCCGCAACCTAGTGCTTTGTCAACACTAAGATTTTGGGTTGGCAGCACGCGGAAGTACCGCAATCGCGCGGATGAAACCGAGCCGTCAACCCCAATTCCTACGTTTGACAAAGCACTGGGCCGACACACAACGTTTTCAACGTCTGAAGGAATCGCCATGACCGGAAGAGAACTACTGCTGAGAGCTTTGCGGTGCGAAGGGGTCGAGCGGACGCCGTGGACGCCGTTCGTGGGGTGCCATGCGGCGGCCCTGCTGGGAATTTCGGCCGAGGAGTATTTGAAATCGGAGGACCGGATCGTCGATGGCGTCTCCGCGGCGATCGAGCGGTATCAACCGGATGGCATCCCGATTCTGTTCGATCTCCAGGTGGAGGCCGAGGTGCTCGGGTGCGAACTCCGCTGGGCGGAGGACAACCCGCCGTCGGTCGTCAGTTCCCTTCTTGGCGGTTCGACCAAGATTGACGACCTCGCCGTGCCGGGTCCTGAGCAGGGGCGGATCGGCATCACCCTCTCGGCCGGCCGGCGGCTCCGCGAGGCGCACCCGGACATCGCCCTCTACGGCCTGGTGACGGGCCCTTTCACGCTGGCGCTGCACCTGCAGGGGACCGACATCTTCATGCGGATGTTCGACGATCCGGAGGAAGTGCATCGGACGATGGACTTCTGCCGCCGGACGGCCGAGGCCATGGCCGGGTACTACCTCGACGCCGGCTGCGACATCGTCGCGCTCGTCGACCCGATGACCAGCCAGATCGGCCCGGACCAGTTCACCGAATTCGTCTCCCCCCACGTCGCGCCGGTCTTCGATTTCGTCCGCGGCCGCGGAGCGATCGGCTCTTTCTTCGTGTGCGGACACGCTCAGAAGAACATCGAGGTGATGTGCGACACGCGGCCCGAGAACATCTCGGTCGACGAGAACATTCCGCTCGATTACGTCCGCGATATCTGCCTGGAACGCGGGGTGAGTTTCGGTGGGAACATGCAGTTGACGACGGTGCTCCTGCTAGGCAAGCCGGAGGACGCCGAGCGGAACGCCATGGAGTGCATCGAACTGGCCGGCGGCGACGGCTTCATCCTCGCCCCGGGGTGCGATCTGCCATACGCGACGCCGCCGGAGAACCTGGAGGCGGTCGGCCGCCTGGTCCGCGATTCCTACCGGCAGGACGTCGTCAAGTCGATGGCCGCCCGGTCGGGCCCCGGCGACGTCCTCGACATGACCCACTACGGCGAGGCCGACAAGGTGATCGTCGACATCGTTACGCTCGATTCGGAGGCGTGCGCCCCGTGCCAATACATGGTCGAGGCGGTCCGCAAGGTGGCGCCCCAGTTTGACGGCATCGTCGAATGGCGCGAACACAAAATCAAGTACCGCGAGGAGGTCGTCTTCATGGCCAGCCTCATGGTCAAGAACATCCCCACGATCTGCATCGACGGGCGGATCAAGTTCATCTCCCAGATTCCCGCGAGGGATGAGCTGGTCGCGGCGATTCAGGAGCGGATCAACGAGAAGATGCGGCTGAAGATTCGCCGCCGCCGCGCCGCGGTCTATCTACTGGGGACCGACGCGGAGAAGATGACCGAGATCGAGTCGAACGTCCGCCGCGCGATGCGGGAATTGGGAACGACCTCGGAGATCAAGATTCTCGACGACGAAGAGGAGATCAAGGCCTTCGGCGTCCATCCCTCGCAAACCCCGGCCGTCGTCGTCGCCCGGTACCAGCTCAAGTCCAGCGGCGGCGTGCCGGAAGTCGCGGCGATCAAGGAGTGGTTGCGGGAGACGTGATCCCTTGCGGCTTGGCAATTGAAAGGGAACGAATGATCATCTGGAACGGTTTCGGCTTTCTCGTGACGGTGATCTGCGCGACGTTGTTCTTGACGGAGTTCATTTCGGAGTGGATATGGAATATGTCCTTGCAGGTATTGGCTGATGGTTGAACAGAAACTGAATGACCCCGTTACCGAACACATGCGGACGGACTTCGCTCGACTGTCCGTGGATCAGACGATTGCTCAGGCACTGGCCGCGATTCGGAGCGAACCGCCCGAGGGCCGAATCATCTATTTCTACGTTCTGGACGAAGAGAACCGCCTTATGGGTGTCGTACCGACGCGGCGTTTGCTGCTGAACCCCGCCGAGACGCCGGTGCGCGAAATCATGGTGCTCGATGTCATCACCATTCCAAGGAGCGCAACGGTCTTCGATGCCTGCGAGTTTTTCGTTTTCCATCGCCTGCTCGCGTTTCCCGTGGTCGACGAAGAAAACAAGCTCGTGGGCGTCGTCGACGTCGAGTTGTATACGGATGAATTGAGAGACCTGGACAGAGCCGAAGGAGACGACGACTTGTTTCAATTGATCGGAGTCCACCTGATCGACTCGCGGCAATCATCTCCCCCCGCGGCGTTCGTCAGCCGGTTTCCGTGGTTGCTGGCAAACATCGTCGGCGGTATTCTCGCGGCACTTCTTGCCGGCGTTTTCGAGCAGGAATTGCAGAGGACGGTGGCGCTGGCCCTGTTTATTCCGGTGGTGCTCGCCTTGGCCGAGAGCGTGAGCATCCAGTCCGTGAGCCTTACCTTGCAGACGCTGCATGCACGGAAGCCGACCATGCGGGCGATTCTCGAAAAAATCCGGCTGGAGGTGGTGACGGGGCTGTTTCTGGGGATGGTCAGCGGTCTTGTGGTAGCGACCGCGGCATTCATCTGGTTGGGTCACGTACGCGTGATGTTGTGCCTGTTGGGGGGCATCGCCGGCGGAGTGACCTGCGCGGCGGTGATCGGGGTGGCAATGCCCAGTCTGCTGAAGTTGTCTCGGCGCGATCCGCAGGTGGCCGCCGGGCCGATCGCTCTTGCCTCGACCGACATGATCACGCTGTTGGTCTACTTCACGTTGGCCCGGTGGTTGTTGGTTTAATAGCCCCGGGCGATCTCCGTTTCGCGGTGCGTCTTAGAGTCGCAATCGGTGCGTCTTGATGACATACTGACAGCGTTCGACGCACCAGTGCGCGGCCAGGAGTTCGTCCTTTGCGACGCGGATCAGGCTGGGTTGCCCGAACTTGAGGGCGGCGAATTGCTCCGCCATGTTCTTTGTTTTGTCCAGAGAATCGACCCCACCCCAAATGCACGTTTCGTCCAGAACGTGAAACCGGTCGCCGGCCAGGTCGACCAGCCGAACGAAAAGCCCGGGCAAGTCGTCGGCCCGATGGCAGTGGATGGTAAGGTAATGGGTCTTTTCCAGGTGGATCAGGTTCGAGGCCTGCGCGGCGATTCCTGTGTCGATCGCCTCCGACCAGGTGCGTCCTTCGTCGTGCGAGAAGGCGATTTTGTTCGGCAGATGCTCGCCGGCCGCCAGGTCGAAGGCCCACCAGAGCGCCGCGACCGTTCCTTCCGGACCGACCGCCAGCCGCGTTTCCCAGGAGGTAATGTTCCCTTCCGGCGGTTCGTAGAACCTCGACCGGATCGACCACGTCTTGCCCTGATCCTCGCTGGAGAGGATCAACCCATGCTGGCCGACCGCCTTGAGCGTGAAGGGGGGCCCCGCCGCGAGAAGCGTTCCGGAGGGGAGCACGATGCATGGTCCGGAAATCTCCACGACCGTTTCGATTCCCAGGTCCAGACGCCGCGGCGGTGTCCAGCTCTTGCCGCCGTCACCGGAAAAGGTCACCACGTTGTAGCCGGGAAGAATCTCCATCGTCTGGGGATTGGAGATGCCTTCGTCCGGATTGTCGCGGCGGAACCCATAGCCGACGGCGACGAGATTGCCATCCGCGAGGACCGTCGGCTTGTAGCAGTCGGCGAACTGATAGTCGAGATTCATCGCCGCTTGGTCGTAGAGTTCTCCCTCGAGTCGCCACGTCCGGCCCCGATCCTCGGACCGAGCCACGTAGGTCCGGCAATTGGCCGCCTCGAACGCTTCGCCGATAACGAAAAGGGCGATGAGTTCTCCACCGGGAAGGACGGCCAGGCCGGGGAAGCTGGCCTGGCGGCTGCGGACGATCGGCGTTGGATTCTCGTAGAGGTTCAGTTCGTCCGTTTTCTTGATGAAAGGCATGGGCGTTTTGTGGTAGTTGGTAGTTGGTTCGTGGGTTATCGGACGAACCAGCGCATGGGGTGGCGTTTCTGGATTTTTTCGAACTTCAGCGTGTAGGGATCGCACAGCCAAAGAGCAAGGAAACCGTCGGTCCGGGGCATGAGCCAGCCGAAGTCCCAACCGCCGGTCGTGTAACGCATTGGCACGCCGGGACGGACCCGGACGACCGGCTGCGTTCCGGCCGAAAAGAGCTTCCGCCGCGTGCAATAATACCCGGGGCCCGTATGAACGAAGACCTCGTGCCGCGGCGGCTTTTTCGGTTCTTCGCAAGGGACCAGCGTCTTCTCGAAGAGATCGTCGCAAAGTCCCTCCACGGCGACTTTGATTTCGCGTCCACCGGTAAACGCGTCGATCAGTCCCTCGAGGGATCCGGAACGGACCTCGCCACCGGCATCGTGCGAGAACACTTCTTCCCATTCATCGCGGACCCAGTACCGGTATATCTCGAAGTCGTAGACGAAGTTGCTCGATGGAGCATTGCTCTTAGCGTCCCAGCGATCGAACTGATGGTACTTGGGCATGTCGGGGAAGTCTTCCAACGGCGCCGGCCCCAGCACGGGCCATTCGTCCAGGGACAGGCCGTCGAGATAGGGCCTAGCAATCGCCTGACGCCCGTCCTCATTGTACAAAAAGAAGGACATCGACGGCCGCGGACCGAAGCCGTTGGGCGGTTCGATCGGCACCCGCAATGACATGATCCCGGCGGCCCATTGGTCCGGCCCGACGGAATAGGTCACCCGGAAATCGCTTACTTCAGTGACCAATTCGGAATTGTCCGAGCCCGTGTCAATGTGTTCGTTGTAACGGAACTCGGTGTAGATTCGCAGGTCCGCCCCGCGAGCAATCGCCTCGCGGAGCAGGGCGGGGCTGCCGCCGGTAATCGTCCGGTCGGGGGACAGTTCCAGAACGCTTTTCCAGGGGCTCATCGGAGTCCTTTCCCTGTGCTTTCAGATATTCACCTCGCGCGGCGCCGCGGCCGCGAGTCCTTGCTCCGGTCAAGCGGCCGTGGCACACACACGAGCACCGCCCGGGTCAGGCGGCGCCCCTCGGGCTTTCGACAAAAGGTTCTTTTTTTCGACGGACTGGGGTTTCTTAGCGGCGCCCGAGTCACGAAAGGCTTGGCCGGATCGGTCATTCGTTTCCCGCGCCAATCGCCGGATTCAGGACAACCAACGAACACTCTAACGCCGGCGGCCGAGTAACGCAAGGCCCCCAAGCAACAGCAGCAACACCGAAGGCTCGGGGACGTTCGCCGGGGCCGTTTGCCCCCAGTTCGCGCGAACGATGTCCAGATCGGCGCTACCGACGTTGCCATCTCCGCTGGCGTCGCCCATCATCAAATCGCCGGGGGTAACCGTGCTCCCCCAGTTGGCCCGGACGATGTCCAAGTCGGCGCTGCCGACCATGCCGTCCCCGTTGAGGTCGCCGGGCAGCTCCTCGGAGGGCGGGTACGTCCAACCTGCCGGGGCGAACGTCCCCCGGTCGAATCGCAGGTAGTCGATTTCCACGGTACCGCCGGTGGCGCTGGAGATGTCCCCGATGTACATCCCGTTAAAGGATGTGTTTACCGATCCCCCCACCCCCTCCGGGGTCAGCAGAATGCCGTCGCGCCAGATCCAGTAGGTCGGCCTGAAATCCCAGGTATCGCGGACGATACGGAACGTATGGAAGTCGTCGCTGTTGTCGCTCTCGTCGAGCAACGGCCCATTGTAGACCCGCGTGTTGGAGGTCGACACGAGCACGACGCTCAAATCGGAGGCGTCGGAGGCGCTTGTCCCGATACCGAAGGGTACGGCACCCTCATCCGCCTGGCTGGTTACCTTGACGCGGAATTCGACGGTGTACCCTTCCCCTTTCGTGAAATTGGCGTTCGGCCACGCCTCGTACGGACCTGACTCTCCGCCTTGGAGGTACGACGACGAGCCCGCGTCCGGCGATTCGATCAGCCAGGTTCCGTTCCCGGTGAGTCCGGAGGTGCTCGTACCGCTCTGGATCAGACCGAAATCCGGCAGGAAGTTCGAGTCGAGGTCGATAGCCGAAGGGTTCGTCGGATCGACGTCCATTTCGTATTTGAAGGTGAACGAATCGGACGACTGTTCCGTCATGTTCTCGATGGGCTCCGGCTCGGGGAACGTGAATCCGACCGGAACGTAGACACCGGGGGTGATGGCGACGTAGTCGTATTCCGCGGTCCCCTGGGCCACGCTCGCGCCGGCGCCGAACCAACAACCGGCCGGTCCGTATCCGTGGCCCTGTCCCAATTCATATCCGATCAACTCCCCGTCGCGCCACACATGGTAGGCGGTAGCGCCCGGCAACTGGGCACGCGGAACGTGTGAAACTCGCCGGCGTTGTCGCCATCGTCGATGACGGTCCCGCCCCCCCAAGTCGTCGTCGTGGTGCCAACGTGGATGAGCGCAGCGGGGGAGGCGTCGGCCGGCGTCAAGAAGGCCGACGTCGCCCCCTGTTCACCGTTCTGGCTAATCACCTTCGCGCGAAATTCGAACGTGTAGCCGGTCGCGTAGCCGGTCGGCGCAATGTTCGCGTGCCACACGCCGGTGGCGGGACTCTCAAAATACTGGCCGTCACTGATCGTGATCACGCCGTCGACGGGTACGAAACCCGAATCGGTGAAATCCGGGCTCCCATTGGAGTCCAGGTCGTACGCGCTGGGAGCCATGCTCAGGTCGTACGCGTAGTCGAAATCGATCCACTCGGCTTCTTCGTACTGCGCGAGTACGGGGGAAAGCCAACCCAGGGCACCGACAATCGCCGATACCGTCCACGCAAGACTACGAGAACTCATGTGTCACTCCTCTCGAAACGAACGGATGAAAATAAAGACGGCCGCGACAAGGGTCGTCTTGACGGTCTTGTCTAAGGGCGCCGCCATATCGCGGCGCCGGTCGCGGGTCCAGGTTCCTCCTATTGAAAACATTGCTAGCGCGAAACCGGTACCTCTTCGCTCCAAAATGCCGCTCGGACCGGCCGCACGGCGGCCGGTCCGCCCTCGGCAATGACTACCGCTTATCGCCGCCGCCAAATCAACAAGGTTCCGCTGATCAGCAGCAACAACGCTGAAGGCTCGGGAACGTTCGCCGGGGCCGATTGCCCCCAGTTGGCGCGGACGATGTCCAAATCGGCGCTGCCGACGCTGCCGTCCCCGCTGGCGTCGCCCATCGTCAAATCGCCTGGGGTGACGGTGCTCCCCCAGTTGGCGCGGACGATGTCCAAGTCGGCGCTGCCGACCATGCCGTCACCGTTGAGGTCGCCGGGCAGCTCCTCGGAGGACGGATAGGTCCAATCGACCGGGGCGTACGCGCCGGAGGTGAAACGGACGTAGTCGATTTCAACACTGCCACCGGACGAGCCCGAGACGTCGCCGAGGTAGATCGTATTGCTCGAACCCCAGGCGGACGCGCCGACCCCATCGGGAGTCATCAAGACACCGTCCCGCCAGACCCAGTACACCGGCTCGAACTCGAAGGCCGACCGGACGATTCGGATCGTGTGGAAATCGTCGCTGTTGTCGCTCTCATCGATAATCGAGCTACCGTAATACCTGGTGTTCCCGGTCGTCATCGTCACGATGCCGATATCGGACGCGTTGGACGCGGTCGAGGCGACGGCGAACGGGGCGGAGGTCTCGTCGAGCTGACTGTGTACTTTCACGCGCACCTCCACCGTGTAGCCCTCGCCCGCGGTGATCGCGGCGCCCGGCCAGACCTCGCCGGTGGCTCCACTGCTGAGATACCAGGACGAACCGGCGTCGGGCGCCTCAATGGAATAGGTCCCGTTGCCGCTCAGGCCGGCGGTCCCGGGTCCACCTTGCACCAGACGGAAATCGGCCGTGCCGTTGCCGTCCAGGTCGATCGCGCCGACGTCCGTGGGATCCACGTCCATCTCGTATTTGTACGTGAACGAGTCGGACGCCCGCTCGGTTATCGCCTCCACCGGATCCGCCGTCGGAATCTCGAAACCGACCGGGACGACCATGCCCGGGGTGATCGCGAAGTAATCCATTTCAATCGTGCCGGTGGCGCGTCCGCTACCGCAACCGACCCAGAATGCCGGATTGGCGTAGGAGTATCCTTGGCCGCGGCTCGACCCGATCAATTCCCCATCGCGCCAGACGTAGAACGCGGACCTGCCCGGCTTCTGCGCGACGCGGAAGGTGTGGAAATCGTCGGTATTGTCGTTCTCGTCCAGAATGGCGATGGAGCTGCTCCAGTAGGTTTTCGACGCCCCGATGCCGACCAGCGCCGAGACAGCGCTGTCGGCCGGCGACATGAACGCGTCCATCGCCCCGGCGGTCCCGGTCTCGCTAAGGACCTTGGCGCGGAATTCGAACGTGTACCCGGTCGCGTAAGCGGTCGGGCCGATATTTCCGTGCCAGATGCCGTTGGCGTCGCTTCCGAACAAGTTGTTGTTGATCGTGATGACACCGTCGACGGGGGTCAGTCCGGGATCGGTAAAATCGGGACTCCCGTTGCCGTCGAGATCGTACGACCCCGGGGCGGAATCGAACTCGTAGGCGTAGGCGAAGTCGGTCCACGCTGCCTCTTCATATTGGGCGTGGCCCGCGGAAACCAGGCAAACGGTTGCAAAGACCGCCATTGCCGTCGTCAAACTACTGCGAAGACTCATCATGTTGTGTTCCTCTCGAAAAGAACTACCGTGGAAAACGACGGCCGCGACGAGGGCCGTCACGAAAAGTGGATCATGTTAGGGCGCACTACTCCTCGATCTTCGAAGGGATGCACGACGAGGGGATCGCCTCGGCCGAGGCGTTGAAACCTCGCTTGAGCATCCGCGCCAGTTGGGCGACGCCCTCTCGCACCGAGAGGGCGTCGGCGACGTGGGGTTCCGGCTCGATATCCGTATAGAGCCACGGCCGATCATACACGACCACCAAATCCTCCGGAATCCGCCTCCTCTGGGTCTGCGCCATCCGCCGCGCCAGCGCCGCCATCCGCGGCGAACGGCACACGAATGCCGGCTTTTCATCCCCGGCCAACGATTCCAACTCGCTCAGAGTGTCGTCGAGTAACGATTCGGTAAGGGCCGCGTCTTGAGGGTGGTTCCGGATGGCGACGCGATTGGCCGGTAATCCCAGTTCGGCCAATCCGTCGACGAGCCCGTCGAACGCCCGCGAATCGCCGCGGCGCCAATGTTCGCTATTGATGAACACGAACCGGCGACCACCGAGCCGGTAAGCCAACCGGATCAGGTTCCGCCCGATCTCGGTCTGATCCGCCTCCAAGTTGGGCAAGTTGATCCCGGGGAATACGCTCCCGATGACCACCGTCGGCGGGCCCGCCTCGGCGAAAAGCCGCTGTACCTCCCGGGGACTCAGCGTCAACAGAAAGCCCCGCGCCGACTGATCGGTTCGGAAGGAATCGAGCAACTCGCGGACACATCCCTCCGCCCGGTCGTAGGGGAACAGGTGCGTGTGCAGGACGGTTTCCGGAATGACATCCAGGAAACCACCGACCAGATCGTCGTGCGAGAGCGGAGGAAGCAGGCTCTCGCCTTCGCCGCAGTGGATGAAATGGACGTGCTTGACGGCAACCTTCGCGGCGCTTCCGCCGTGGCGCCGCGCGGCCGGGCCGATGAACGTCCCGCGGCCACGTTCGCGGACGAGAAAGTTCTTCTCCACCAGCAGGCCCATTGCGCGGTGGGCCGTCATGCGACTGACCCCCAACTGCCGCGCCGCCTTCTCGGCCGAAAAATAACGCTCTCCACACTCCAACCGCCTCAGCCGGATATCCTCCTCAAGCCTCTCAGCCAACTGCTCGCACCGGGATTGTAGGATATGACGTTCCATCATAACCCTCAAAATACCAAGAATGGGATTAAACGTCAAGAATTCGTCACATACCAAACAGTCGCGAAATTGAAACCGAAGGAAAGAAGCCAGTCTGGCATGAGTGTATAATAAAAATAAGGAAATGACTATATCTTATGCTTAACTTGCTTTGTCACTCCGTAAGGGTACCGGGGTACCGGAGCGAGGCCAAGGACAAACTTGACGGCGATTGCTTCTTCTGGGAGGCCTATCTGGCACCGCACGGCACCCAATTGCAGGCGGTCGCGCGGCTGCACCGGTTGGTTTGGGCCGGCAGTCACGAACCTCTCCGCGAACCGCATCCGCGACCTGGACATCCGCAAGGTCCAGTGGCGGGTCTTCTACGACATCAATCTCGTGAACATCGACTACCGCCCCTTCGACGCCTCCACCTGGCCGGTGCGGGAATCGGGACTGTTGGGGCCGGTCACCGTGCAGGGGGTGGAAGGTGGAATAGGATGCTGGCAGTCTGCCAGGCGGAGGGCTTGACTGGGTCTCGTTTTTTCCCGATGCTACAATGTAAAACGGGAAAAAGACCGATGACCCCGAGAGTGGAAGATATTTCGGACAAGATCGATGCGGCTTTTCGAGAGGCAACCGTGATCGCCATACGTCGTGCGATGGCGACGCAAACACCATTGATTTCATGGAAGAATGGCAAGATCGAAGAGATATCCGGGGAAGACCTAGAGGCAACCTTGACGAAAGTACAGGAATCCTCGAAGAACCTCGGCTCCCGTTTCGACTGAGAATCCACCGTTGCATGCCCGGCCATATTCGCACTGGTCTACCCCGCCTTGCGGTGGTTGGAAACGCCGGCCCCGCGGCCGGCCCCTAGCAGACTGTTGAAGAAGTCCATCCGGGACTTTTTCAACCTCGCTCAATGTGGCCCCAGAGGCCACAACGCTCGCATATCCGCTGATTTTTCAAATCAACGGATATGTGGGAAACCTCCTGTTTCCCGCGCAGCCTGTTTTTCAACGGGCTGCTAGTGCTTTGTCAAGTTTCAATTTTAGGGTACAGCGACTTCAGTTTTCGGCGGG
>CAZFQG010000046.1:0-34923 GCA_964520785.1 uncultured Planctomycetaceae bacterium
CGGCCGAAGGAGGGAGCGACGCGGCCAACCTGCTCAAGCCGGCCCTGGCACGTGGCGATCTCCGCTGTATCGGCGCAACGACGCTGGACGAATACCGCAAGCACGTCGAAAAGGACGCCGCCCTTGAGCGCCGCTTCCAGCCGGTTTACGTGGGCGAGCCGACCGTCGAGGACACGATTGCCATTCTCCGCGGCCTGAAAATGCGCTACGAGGCGCACCACAAGGTGAAAATCCGCGATTCGGCCCTCGTCGCGGCGGCGAACCTCTCGCACCGATACATCGCCGACCGCTTCCTCCCGGACAAGGCGATCGACCTGATGGACGAGGCGACCAGCCGCGTCGCGATGGAACTTCAGAGCGTCCCGGCGGAGATTGACCAAGTCCAGCGGCGGCTGGTCCAACTGGAACTGGCCGCGCGGCAATTGGCCGAAGAAACGGACGAACAGGCGAAGGCCCAACTGGCCGACGTCGAGGAGGAGATGCGGGAAGTCAAGCGAAAGTTGGCCGGCCTGCGAGAGCAGTGGGAGGCCGAGAAACTGGGACTGGGTGACGTCCAGCAGGTCCGCGATCAACTGGCCAAGGCCCAACTCGAATTCACCCAGCTCGAGGCGACGATCAAGGAGAAACAGTCCGCCGGTGAAATGGTTACGGAGGCCGACTACCAGCGGCTGTTCGAACTGGACAACCAGCAAAGACAGCTCAACCAGAAGCTCGAGGCCGAGGAATCCGAACGGCCCGAGGAACCCTCCGGCGAATCGCGGCGGTTGTTGCGCCAAGAGGTCGGCCCGGAGGAAATCGCCGAGGTCGTCTCCGCCTGGACCGGCATCCCCATCACGCGGATGATGGAGACGGAACGCGCGAAGCTCCTCGTCATGGAAGAACGAATTCACCAGCGGGTCGTCGGCCAGGACGAGGCGGTCGAGGCCGTTTCGAACGCCGTCCGTCGCAGCCGTAGCGGCCTGCAAGACCCCAACCGGCCCATCGGCTCGTTCATCTTTCTCGGCCCCACCGGCGTCGGCAAGACCGAGCTCTGCAAGGCCTTGGCCGAGGTGATGTTCGACGACGAGCACGCCGTCATCCGCCTCGACATGAGCGAATTCATGGAGAAGCACACCGTCAGTCGTCTGATCGGCGCCCCTCCCGGCTATGTCGGCTACGAGGAGGGGGGCCGCCTGACCGAAGCCGTCCGCCGCCGTCCCTACAGCGTGATCCTGCTCGACGAGATCGAGAAAGCGCACCGTGATGTCTTCAACATCCTGTTGCAGGTCCTTGACGACGGGCGATTAAGCGACAACCAGGGGCATACGGTCGATTTTACGAACACCATCGTCGTCATGACCTCGAACATCGGCGGCCAGTTGATCCAACAGATTCGCTCCGAGGGGGGCTCCGACGAAGAGATGCGCGATGCCGTCATGGAGGCCCTGCAAAGCCGCTTTTTGCCGGAATTCCTCAACCGCATCGACGAGACGATCGTCTTCAAGCCCCTCTCGCGCGAGCAGATCGGCCGCATCGCCGAATTGCAGATCGAGCGGCTGCGGAAACAATTGGCCGAGAAGCAGATCGACCTGGAAGTCACCGAGGCCGCCGTCCGCGCCGTCGCCGTGCAAGGTTACGACGACCACTACGGCGCACGCCCCTTGAAACGGATCATCCAGCAGAAGATACAGAACCCACTCGCCCTGGAACTATTGAAACGAGACGCGCCGGAAGGAACCCGCGTCGCCGTCGACTTCACCGGCGAGCGGTTTACGTTCGAGCGGCTGCCGAGTTCGGTGAACGAACCCGGCGGCGAACTGGCGGGTACCGTTTGACGCGATGCATTTTGACGCGATGCACTGCGCGACCCCCGACACCGGACCTCGCGCGACAATTGTCGCATCGGTGGAAATGACGCTGAAGGTGACCCAATATCGGTTTTCCGCTCCGATAGAGGCGCAAGTGAATCCCCAGTTCCATGAACGTTTTGAATGCTTGTCATGCAACCTCCATGCCGGCATGGTCAAACTCCATTCCGTGAGGAGCCACGGCTTTCCTCCAAAGAATGACCCGCCTGACGTCATTACGGGAAAGACACCAGGCGGTCCGGTCGCGAACGACCGGATGGGCAATACCCGTGTCCGCTCACTTAAGCGATCGCCTTCCTTAAGGCTTTTCTCGTCTTTGGCATGAGGCGCAGCTCCTCGTCGGCTTTGGTTTCCCAGTTCTTCACCGACATGGGGGACACGCCGAGAAACCGGGCGAAGGCGGTCTGGTTCATGCCGCGGCTTTCGCGCAGTGCCCTGATTTCGTTGCCGGTCTTCGGGAGTTCCACCGGGAATGCCAGCACCTTGGTCGTCCGCTTTGCCGTCTTCTTCCGCCTGGCTACCGGCTTGGCTACCGGCACGGCAGGAGAAGCCGCCGCCGGCTTCGCCTGCTTGGCGGTTCGTTTTCGAGCCGCCACGGCGGCCTTCGTGGACGTTTCTTCCGCCACTGTCTGCCTGGCGGTCCTCCCCTTGGTGCTCTTTCGGCCGGAAACCGGCTCCTTCGCGGCCGGCTTTTTCGAGCGCTTCTTTTCCGACGGCGTCTCGGGAATCACGTCCACGCCGAAGACGTCGGCGAGTTCGTCCCCTTTCAACCTGCGGCCGCCCCCCTTTCCGGACGTCACCCGGGAAAGATCGGCTCCGGCGGTGATCAACTCCTGGTGGTCGACGCCCCGGAGCAGGAAGAGTAGTTCCGGCGACTCATCCAGCCTCGCCCCGACGCCGTACAGGCTGGCGGCGACGTGCTTGCACATGACGGCCCAGTCGGGGCACGAGCAGGCCATCTTGATTTCCTTGGGAAGGGGAAACAACCCGTTCTTCCGGTCGATCACGACGTCCATGATGCCACTGGAGATTTTGCCCTGGAGCAACTCCAGGAGCGAGCCGATCTTCCCCCGGCACCGGGACTGGATTCGCTGCCAGGTATCCTTGGCCAGTTTCTCGATGCGAATGCGGACCTTGTACATCTCGTACCCGGCGACCATGGCCGAGATCTCCCCCGGCTTGATCTCCAGGTGGCAGACGGATCCGTTTCGCACGTAGGTCCGGCCCCGCGGCAGACGGTTCTCGAAATCGCTGAACGATTCGAGGTGATCGCACCACGCCTTGCCCCAAAATGTCGTGGCGATCTTCCGACCCTCGATGTGGACCGGCTTGACTTCGAGCCCCTTCGTGACGAGTTTCTTCACCTCCCGAGTCGCGTTGGCTCTCCTCTTCGCGACCGGTACGTATGGTCTCCATCCATAATAATGCATGACCCGTTCCTCCTGGCTTATGTTTCACGGACCGCCGCGCGGTCCACGTCCAAAGACACGAATGACAACAATTCCTCGTCGCTCATTTCGGTGAGCAGTTTTTCCGCGCCCCCTTCCAGCAATTGCTCGGCCAAGGCCGTTTTTTCTTCGATGATCTTGTCGATCTGTTCCTCTACCGTTCCCTGGCAGACGAACTTGTGGACCAGCACGTTCCGGGTCTGGCCGATGCGGAACGCGCGGTCCGTCGCCTGATTCTCCACCGCCGGATTCCACCACCGGTCGAAATGGATGACGTGCGAGGCGGCCGTCAGATTGAGGCCGGTTCCCCCCGCCTTGAGCGAAAGCACGAAAAACGGCGGCCCGTCGTCGCGGTTAAACGCCTCGACGAGCGACCGCCGACTCTTTACCGGCGTCCCCCCGTGCAGAATGAGTCCTTCGCGCCCGAAAACGCCGAAGAGATACTCCGCCAAAGGGCCGGTCATCTCGCGGAACTGGGTGAAAACAAGCGCCTTCTCCTGCCGCGAGGCGATCTCCTCGCAGATTTCCGCCAGGCGCGAAAACTTCCCGCTCTCTTTCGGATCGTACCGGCCGTCCCCCAGGAACTGGCTCGGGTGATTGCAGATTTGTTTGAAACGCATCAAGAACGCCAAGACCAGCCCTCGGCGCTGGATTCCGTCGAGGCGCTTGATCGCCTCGCCCAACTCGCGGACCGACTGCTCGTAAACGGCCGCCTGCCGTTTCGTCAGCCCGCAGTAGGCGCGGACTTCGGTCTTGTCCGGCAGATCGGCGATGACCGACTTATCGGTCTTCAGACGCCGCAGGATGTACGGCCTCACCAGGTTCCTTAGAGGCGCGTACTGGGCCGTCTCCCGCCGCTGGAGCGATTTGACGAACTCCTTGAACTTCGCCGCCGAGCCCAACAGCCCGGGACAGAGAAAGTCGAACAGCGACCACAAATCGGACAGGCGGTTTTCCACCGGCGTTCCGGTCAGGGCGATCCGCGAGCGGCCCTTGAGCCGCTTCACCGTCTTCGTCTGCTTCGCGCCCGGGTTCTTGATCGCCTGGGCCTCGTCCAGAACGACGTGATTCCACTCCACGTCCAACAGCCATGCCTGCCGCGCGAGCATGGCGTAGGTCGTTAGGACCACGTCCGCGCCGGCCAGCGCCTCGCCGGGGCGTGCCGCCATCTCGGCAAGCTGCTCCTTCGGGGTCTCCGAGGGATGGACGTACACGGCAGAGAGCTTCGGGGCGAACCGCGCGATCTCGGCCTTCCAGTTGGACAAAAGCGACGCCGGAAGTACCAGCAGTGAAGGCCGCCGCGGCTTTTTGCCCTCCCCCGTGAGCAAGGCCAGTACTTGGATTGTCTTCCCCAGTCCCATATCGTCCGCGAGGCATGCGCCGACCCCCAATTCCGATAGAAACGACAGCCATCCGGCTCCCACCTCCTGATAGGGACGCAACGCGGCTCGGAGGTTCTTCCCCGGTTTCGCTCGCGCGAGCGTTTCCGGATCGCGGAGTCCTTCCAGACGCGCCTTCAGCCAGCCTCCCGGTTGAACGAACGCCCATTCCGCCGCATCCGCCGCGTTTTCGTCACCCGACAAATCGGCCGAAGCGCCCGCCAGCAGCCGCATTCCCTCGATAAACGAGATTTCTCCGTCTTGGGCCAACCCCTGAATGGACTTCCAATGCGCGAGCGCCTCGTTCAGCTTCTCGCGGTCCACCTCCACCCAGCGCCCTTTCAGGAAGACCAGCCCGTCCGTCCCCTCCGTGAGCTTCCGCCATTCGGCATCGGAAAGGGGCTCATCCTCCAAGGCAAGCCGCACGTCGAAACTCAACAGCGAATCCATTCCCAGCCGCCCCTTCGACTCCTCCCCCACCGTCACCGAAACCCTCGGCCGCGGCCGCTTCCGCCACCAGTCAGGCAGACGCATTAGCACGCCCGACTCATCCAGCATGGGCGCGTCCTTCAACAGACGGTAGGCCTCCTCCGGCGTCCAGGCCTGGGGATGGAATACCTCGCCCGAATCAACCAGTTCTCGCACGAAATCGCTTCTCTTGGCCGCCTCGTTCACCGGCGTCAGCAACTTGACGAGCACCGGCTTGTTCTTGGCGCCGGCATACTCTTCGAGGGCACGGCCCAAGGGGAGGTACTGGGCCCGGTCCCCCTTCGAAAGACTTGGCGTGTAGGTCGCCATGAAGGCGAACGGGTAGTCGGGATTGCGCTTGTTCTCCGCCAGATGGAAACAGACGCGGCCGACCTGATGCCACTGGGGCGCGTGCTCGGACAGAAAAGCAACCAAGCCCCCCTTCGTCCGCGCGATCGACCGCCGGGTCCATTCATCGAGATGCCGCCACAACCCCTGCAGGACCTCCGCACAAACGTATTCGGCCCCCTGCATTGGCGGTACACTTAAAATGAAGGTGCCGATCTCCCCCTGTTCTGGTGGTTCTAGGGCCACGAGTTGCCCATTCACCCCGGGCGGTACGTGACACAGCCGCGCCAGATAAAGACGGGCGAAATCACGGAAGTAGGCAACGGATGGCGTCAAGAGGGCGTCGGGCCTTTGTGCCGCCAGCGCGAACAGTCCCTCGCCGACGTCACTGGAGAATGCCTCCGCGACCCGGCGCGTCCAGGCCGTACCGTTTCCATCCGACTCGCCTTCGGAGGGAATCGGCAGAATCCTTCCGCTGGGGGTTAGCGCCAGTTCCGTCGGCATCGCTTCCGTTCTACGCCATATACTCTCGTGGTTCCTTCTTCCCGCTCCGTAAGAGCGTCATGAATTGAGTATTAGAACCGATTTTCTCGGTTGCGCCAACGTGAATCGCGCGGTTCGTTTCGCGAAACTTCCATGCCGACCGCGGCGGCTTTATCCGTTGAGCTTTTCCAACAAGAACGCCATCGACTCCCCCAGGTCCGTCATGTTTGCCATTCCCTCGCCATCATGGCGGACCTCGCCGATGTTCAGGCCGTATGCCATGTTCCAATAGGTGGAGCCGACAAGAAACATCTGGTTGATCTGGAAGAAGTGGTTGATGGTGTCGAAGGCGTGCGTGGCCCCGCCGCGACGGACGGCGACCACCGCCGCGCCAACCTTGTGCTTATACATCCGGCCGTTGGCGATCGCGACGAAGCCCGCCCGGTCGATCAGCCCCTTCATCTCCGCCGTGACGTCCGCGAAGTAGGTCGGCGTCCCCAAGATCATGCCGTCCGCCTCGCTCATCTTCTGGATGATCTCGTTGACCGGGTCGTTCGTGATGACGCAAGCCCGGTTCTTCATTTCCATGCACTTGCCGCATGCCGTGCAGCCGCGGACGGGCCTGCCGCCAATCTGGACGAACTCCGTCCGAATTCCCGCCGCCTCGAGCGGTTCAAATGCCTTGCGGATAAGGATTTCCGTATTCCCGCCCTTGCGCGGGCTTCCATTGACTCCGAGGACCTTCATGCAGATGCTCCCTTGGGGGTGAGGGTTCGATTCTTGCGTTCCTTGGTACCGGTGTCGACCATTATTCCGATTTGGCCCGTTACGACAAGCCCTCGCGAGGGGGGCGGATACTACAGGCGACGATTGATGGCGGAATACGCTTCGGCCACGAGGGGAATCGCATGTTCGCGGGCACTCCAAACGCCGCAGTTTGATCCTGAAAGCCCTGCACGGCTTGATAGAACCTCGATACGTTTCTCTTGCGCCGCAAGGGTCAAACGAGTACCCGCACCCACCGGGTGTGCGTCACGCCTTCGGAAGTACACCAGAAATAGGCCAGCAAAGTCCCGTCATCAAGCAGAACCGCCGAGGGTTTGCCGAAGCCGATCTGCAGGTGCTGGGCCAGAAAGCTCTCTTCGTCCGCTTTTCCGAGTGAGGCCTCGGCATGGGCGTCGAAGACCACGAGTTCGTTCTCGATATCAAAGTGGGACAAATCGCGGCCTACGGCGATTCGGACCCCTTGCGGCTCGTGGCGGTAATTGTAGATCGCCGCGATGCGCCCGTCCGGTAGCGCGACCGGAGAACAGACTTGCCCGCGGATATTCGTGGGCTTGGGCTCGGACCAGGTCCGTCCTTCATCCTCGGAGATGACCCAATGCACCGGCAGGTCGTCGCTGGTTCCGTTGACGTGGGTCCAAAGCATGGTGTAAATCCGCCCGTCCGGGAGGATCGCGTTCATTTGGTCCCACCAGAAGAGGCGGCCCGTGGGGTCGTCCGCCACGATGACCAGTTCGTCCCAGGTTTTCCCCTGATCCGACGAGAAGACGGCCAGAGCCTTCTGGTCGACGGGGGCGTCTGAACCCCTCGGTCGAAAGGTCTCCATCGGGTACATCCACCGGCTCGGTGATATCCGCAGAAGGCGCGCTCCGGCCCCATTCCAGGTGTATCGCTCCGGAGGCAGGTTCACCGGCACGATCTGGGGCGCGGACCACGTCCGCCCTTGGTCTTCCGACCAGTAAAGGAGGGCTTCGCCTCTGGCAGCCGATTCTTCTTCCGGGTCGAAGAGCTCCGTCGTTCCCACCTCAAAGCGGGTGGCTCGCATCACGAGCCGGCCGTCCGGCAATTCATCCAGATCGGGCACACGATAGAACCACTGGTCGTCGACCGTCCCGCCTGGTAAGAGGCCCCGGCTGTCCCATTCCCGGCCGTCGCGGCTGACGAGGGTTTCGATTGAATGGTCGCAAGAACCGATCGTGGTACCCACGTCCTGCGCGGCGACGAACGTGCCGTCCGAGAGCTGCCTCAGCGACGGGCAGAAGGCTCCGCGGCCCTTCTTTGACGACAAGACGCCTTGTTCAGTGATTTCCAATACGTTTTCTCCTTGTGGTAAAGGCTTCACGGCGCCCTCGCGCGCGACCTGCAACCTTATCATAAACGGCTCCTTTGTACCAGTGTGCCAGGCTTGTTCTCGGGAATACCAGTCTAGAGAGGGATAGAGAATACCCCAATAATGGTCTATCATACATTAGGCGTTTTTTTTGGGCCGATTTTGCGGATTCTGCTTGCATTGATTGTTCATGACGTTATAATAGCCGTTATGTTCGAACTTGAGAATACGCCAAGTTCGCTTTTTGAAACAAATAACCACTTTCCATGTTCGTTTCAGGAGACCGCCCCTGACGGACATGGTGGCGACGAGACGTTTGCTCGGATGCGTTATGAATGAACGATTGGATGGCCGATTGGGAACCTCCGCGACCTCGGGACCGAAGTACTCCCGGGTACATCAGCACCTGCTGGAACAGGTGCGGCAGGGGGTTTTCAAGGTCGGCACCCCCTTGCCCAAGGAGGAGGAACTGGCGAAGGCGTTGGAGGTGGCCCGGAGCACGATTCGCCGCGCGCTGGCCGAATTGGAGTCGGACGGTTTGATCCGGCGGGTTCCGGGGAAGGGGACGTTCTTGAATTCGACCGAGGAGAGGCACACTCAGAACCGGACGAACCTGTTTTCGTTGACGGTTCCGTTCCTGCGTGAAGACCCCATCCCCACCCTCATCGCCGGCGTCGAACGCGCGGCCGCCGAAATGCAGTATCGCGTGGTGATCAGCGCGACCGAGAACGACTTGAGCCGCCAGGAAGACCTCCTTCGCGAGGCGGTTGACATGAATGCCGCGGGCGTAATTCTGTTGCCCACCACGGAGACGGGAAATGCGAGGCAGATGCAGTTTTTGAGGGAGAACCACGTTCCCATCGTGTTCTGCAGCCGGCGGATTCCCCGCGTGGAGGCGCCCCTGGTGAGCTGGCCTCGCGCGGACGTTGGCCATCTGGTCGCGGAAACGCTGATGGACCGCGGGCACCGCCGGATCATGGGGCTTTGCGACTTCGAGGACATTTTCACGGGGACGGTGGCGTTGGCGATTCGTCAGACCATGAAGGAGCGGGGTGCCGGCCACCGTGATTATCTCTTTGCCACCTACGGAGAGCGCCGGCGCGGACAACGCACGCACGACGCGATTGCGCGCGTCCTCAAGGATGCTCTTTTTCAGGAGGATCGTCCGACGGCCATTCACTGCTACTGTTCGTTCGACGTGGAACAGGTGTATCTCGTGGCGACTGACATGGGATTCCGGATTCCGGAGGACCTATCGCTGGTCTACTTCGGCGCAAAGGAGCGAGAGACGCCTCTTTCGCAGCGGATCGTGTGCATCGGAGCGGACATGCGCGAGATCGGGCGCCGGGCGTGCCGGCTGCTTCAGGAGATCATTGACGGCAAGATAGCGTACAACGCCAACCTGACATACGAGGTTCCACTCGCGTTACTCGGCGGAGAGACCCTCGGGCCGCCGCCGGCGCGGGAAACACTGGCCTGAGTCGGGAGGCGCAACGGCGGATAAATACGTGAATTGAAGGAGGTCCGTTAGCGTGGGACGAATGCGTCCGCGGAAGAAAAATGGCCCGGCACGGTTGCCCCGGGTGAATCAATCCAAGTTGAATTCTTGTTGGCACCCAATCGGTGTCGAAGATCGTCCGTTTCATTTCATTAGTTTCTTTGGGAGAATGATCATGAGTAGAACATTCCTGCGCGGAGTGCTGGGCTTGATGGTCGTCGTCGGCGCATGCGCCTCGACTCAGGCCCAAACCATCGGGTTTTGGCAGTTCAACGAAAAGGACGCCGGCCAGCAGGCCGACGGCACAGCCGGCGCCATCTTGGACAGCAGCGGTAATAACCACCACGGCACGGCCGTTGGAGACCCCTTGCCCAGCTATGTCGCCAGTGCAAACAATACCCCTTCCGCCATCGAGCTGACTGTCGGCGGCAGCGTGGAGGATCGGATCGAAATCCCGCACAGCGCGGACTTCGACCTCATGTTGGGGGATCTTCAGGATTATACGATCGAGGCCATCGTGAGACTCTCCTCCGACGCCTCCTTTGGATCCGCGATCGTCAGCAAACGGGACACAACCGGGGTCGGATGGTCGCTGCGGACGGGGTCCGCGGGCGTTCCCCGCCTCTATATCGAAGGAAATGGGCTGAACTTCACGCATCCGGAGCCCCAGGGCAACACGTCCATCAGCGATGATCTTTGGCACCATGTCGCGGCGGTTATCGACGCAAACGCCGATCCGGCGCTTTCTTCGGTAACGTTCTATGTGGATCACGTCGAGGATGCCAAGGTATTGATCACGGATACGATCTACAACGGCGGCAATTGGGTGAACGAGAACATCGCCAATACGCACGACGTGTGGATCGGTGATTTCATCGGCCGGGCAAGCGATCAATTCGTCGGTGCGATCGACGCCGTCCGCTTTACGAAGGGAATCCTGGACCCCGGCGCGTTCCTCCCCTTCACTCCGGACACCAGTCCCCCGGAACCCCTCGACATCGCGCATCTGGGCGCTGCCGACCCGACCACGGAGGGATTCACCCTGGTGGACGCGGACGGTGAATCGACCTGGTCGGACGGCGGGACGACGCCGGCATCGGGCCTTCTTCAAGAGCTGTCCGATTCCGTCGCGTATTACGAGGTATCCGGCCCCGGCCTTAACGCGGCGTCGCTCGCGCGAGACGACGGTTGGACGGCGACGACCACGATGAAACTGGTCGCCAACGATCAGGCTTGGAACACGTGCGTCGTGGTTGAGGACGGCCGGGACGCCTGGGCAATGAGCTTTTTGAGCGGAATGGAGGCCGGATTCTACAAGTCGGGAGCGTACGATTCCGAGCTGCGAGTCTTCGAAAAGACGAAATTGGGCGACGTCGATCCCACGGCCGATTTCCGGACGTACCAGATGTACTATGACCCCTCGGGCGACGGCGGAAACGGAATGGTGACTTTCTATGTTGATGGCCAGGAGGTGGGGACGCAAACCCGGGAAGAAGCCTTCAATAGCAGTCGGCGACGTTTTCTCTTCGGCGATAATTTCAGCTTCGGCGGTTCGGCGACGATGGCGTACTGGGCGGAGGTAACGCTCCAGAACGGGAATCACGTCCTCGGTATGGAGAGTCTGCCCGGCGACCTCAACGGCGACGGCGCCGTCAACAGCGGCGACTTGGACATCGTGCGCGCCAACTGGGGAGCCGCCGTCACGCCGGGGACATCCGGGGACGCCAATAACGACGGCGTCGTCAATAGCGGCGATTTGGATATCGTCCGCGCCAACTGGGGCGCGACGGCCGCCGCGGCCGTCCCGGAACCCGGAGCATGGACCCTGTTTCTCTTGGGCGCCCTCGCGGCGCTGGGAGTGCGAAGAAACTCCTGAACTCGTGTTGGCATCTGTTATCGCGTTGTCTCTTTGTATCTGATTGTTCTGTTTTGAAAGGAGCGTCTTATGAAACGCAACTACGCATTGTTCCTTGTCCTGGCGGCCTTGATCGCCGCGTTTACCGGTGCAACCCACGCGGCCACGGTGGGGTTCTGGCAGTTCAACGAGAAGGACCCCGGCCAGCAGGCCGACGGCACCGCCGGCGCCATCCTGGACAGCAGCGGAAACGGCCATCATGGCACCGCCGTGGGAAATCCCTTGCCTTTGTACGTGCATGGACCGAGTGATCCCCCCTCGGCCATCCAACTGACGGTCGGAAACACCATAGAAGACCGTATCGAGGTGCCGCATAGCCCGGACTTCGACTTGATGCTGGCGGATCTTCAGGATTATACGATCGAGGCGATTGTGAAACTCGGCTCCGAGGCGGTCTTTGGATCCGCGATTATTACCAAACGGGGCACGACAGGAACCGGGTGGTCCCTGCGGACGGCCTCTTCGGGCGTCCCCAGCCTATATATCGAAGGGACCGGGCTGAATTTCACCCATCCGGAGCCACAGGGCGTCACTCCGATCAATGACGGCCTATGGCACCACGTCGCGGTCGTCATAGACGCTACTTCGGATCCGGCCCTCTCGTCGGTGACCTTCTACGTGGACCACGTCGAGGATGCCAAGGTCTTGATTACCGATACGATCTACGCGGGCGGCGACTGGGTGAACGAGAACATCGCCAATACGCACGACGTGTGGATCGGTGATTTCATCGGCCGGGCAAGCGACCAGTTCGTCGGCGCGATCGATGCCGTGCGATTCAGTACTGGGATTCTCACACCGGATCAGTTCCTCAGCGTGATTCCAGAGCCTTCGTCGGTAGTCCTTTTGCTGGTTGGACTCCTATCCCTTTTCGCGCGGCGCCGTAGTTGAATGCGGGAAGTGAACGGCGAACCGGTCCCGCCGTGCCCGGCGGGACCGCCTTCGCCCCGTCCGTCAACCGAGATAGCGGACCCGGCGCGGGTTCCGTCTTCTCCCGGAGAAAGGATGAGTTGCCATGAAAGGTGTTTCGCAACGAGGTTTTACGTTGGTGGAGTTGTTGGTCGTAATCGCCATCATCGGCATTTTGATCGCGCTGCTCCTGCCGGCCGTACAGGCCGCCCGCGAGGCTGCGCGGCGGATGCAATGCACCAATCATCTTAAACAGATGGGCGTGGCGCTGCACAACTACCATTCCTCTCACGATTCTTTCCCGTTCGCCGGGGCCCAGGCGAGTGGTTGGCCCGGCGTGAATTCGACTTCGGTGTTCAATTGGCGGGCGAGCATCCTTCCCTTTATGGATCAGCAACCGCTGATCGAAGGGATCACGCGGCTGTTCGACCCCGGCTCCCCTCCGCCGGCAGGGACCCTGGCGAAGATCGCGGCGCAGCGGGAGATCATTGCCGGTTTTCAGTGCCCCAGCGATCCTTTGGCCTCGCGGTTGCATGAGGTGGAACCTCCCGCCTGGGCGCTCACCGGAAGCACGGGGCGTTATCCGGCAGCGCTCTCGAACTACTTCGGAAGCGCCGGGCCGGCGTCGCGGGGGAGCTATCCTCACTTGAGTTGTGCCCTTTGCCAGTCCCCTTCCGTCTGCCTGTGCGTCGGGTATGGCAAGAGTTCCTGGAATGGAAGCCAGGAAGATACCTGTGTCGGTGCGTTTTGCCAAAGATCGCCCGGTATCAGAGTACGCGACATCAGCGATGGGACCGCGAACACGCTGATGGTGGGAGAAGAAAAAATCCTCACCAAACCGGGCGAGGCCCAAATCCCCTTCGGCATGTTCTACGGTTGGATGGACGTCTGGTCGACCTCGTCCACGGTCCGCGGAATCAACGGTCCCGAGGTCAATCTGACGTCCTGGCAATACTACGGCCAGGGCTTCGGCAGTCATCATCCCGGGGGCGCCAATTTCACATTCGCCGACGGATCGGTCCATTTTCTGGATGAAACGATCGACTTGATGGTTTTCTCCTACCTGGGAACCCGCGCCGGCGGCGAACAGATCCCCGGCGATGAGGCGTTTTAGAACTCGTATAGAATTAACTTCCCGAATTCCCGGGGGCGATCCCGAATTTCACTCCGCTACGCTGCGTGAAAATCAGGATGGGCCCCCCAACTAATTTACGGACAAGTTCTTAGGTTTCGTCCAACGGAAGGATGACGTGCGAACAAAGGAGCGAGTGATGGTTCAGCAAGCGGTGAAGCCTCCCAAGGCGAGTCTTTCGACGATAGCGGCCGTGTTCATAGCGCTAACGGTCGTGGTAATCGTAGGGTGCGGCCGGTCGAGGCTGGATACGGTCCCCGTTTCGGGGAAGGTGACCTACCGTGGCAATCCGGTACCCTGGGGAACCGTCATGTTCCAACCCGTGGACGCGAAGGCGAGTCGACCGGCACTCGCCGACATCAACGTGGATGGGAGTTACCAGGTCGCGACGCTGGAACACGACAAGGGTCTGATGGTCGGCGAGTACAAGGTGAGCGTGTACGCGGAGAAGGTCCCCCTCTTCCAGCCGACCGCCGAACAGCAGGTTGCCGCTGCCAAGATCAAACTCCCCACGCCTCCCAGGTACTCGAATCCGGAGACGTCCGGGTTGACTTTGACCGTCTCGGCTGACGACGACGGGAAGATGTTCGATATTGAGCTAACGGACTAGTGCATCGCAAGTCCGGCCGTACTTGAAAGACGACGAATCCGAGAAGTCCTCTCTTCCCTTAGGAACACCACATTGAGAGTTATCTGCAAACAATCCAACCACCAGTCTTTTCCGCACAGTCCGCTTGTCCTCTTCTTTACGTTCTGGGCTGGACTGGTCAGCGCCGCCCCCTACGTCCAAACAATCACCGGGGAACGTCCCGAGCCCATCGTGGCGGTCGAAGACGTCTGCGCCTGGCCGAATCTGACCGTCCTGCCCGACGGGACGATTGCCGCGGCCATCTTCAACCAGCCTAACCACGGAACCAGCGCGGGAGACGTCGACGTGTGGACCAGCGGAGACGACGGAGCAACGTGGCAGTACGCCGGGACGCCGGCGCCGCACGAGCCGAACACCAACCGCATGAACCACGCGGCCGGCCTGGCCGCTGACGGCGATTTGCTGGTCATCTCGTCGGGATGGTCGAACGTCCCCCCTTCCGGCTTCCGGTCCGGCATCCTCGATCCTTGGCTCTGCCGTTCTTCCGACAACGGAGAGACTTGGACTGTCGACACAACGTCCGTTCCGAACGTCTCGCCGCGAGGTTATCCGATCGTCCCCTATGGGGATATCGTCGAAGGAGCCGACGGCGTTCTCCGCGCGGCCGTCTACGATTGGCCGGGCTACAGTCCCCGCATCGAGCGGGCGTACATCATGCACAGTTACGACGGCGGCGCGACCTGGGGCGATTTCGTGGCCCTGGACCCGAGCAACATTCGCAATGAGACGACGTTGCTGAATCTCAATGGCGATAACTGGCTGGCCGTCGCGCGGACGTTGGGCGAAGATATGTACTACTACCGCTCGACCGATAACGGCCGGACCTGGCAGCCCCAGGGCCAGATTACCGGATACTACGAGCATCCGGGCCATCTCATGCGGTTGCAGGACGGGCGGATTCTGCTCACGTACGGCGACCGGAATAGTGTCGCCGGCGTTCAAGGCATCGAGGTCCTCGTCAGCGACGACGAAGGGGCAAGCTGGGACCTCAATTACCGGGTCTGCGACTATCTGGGGCCGGACGGAGGGTATCCCAGCAGCGTCCAACTTGCCGACGGCCAGATTCTGACGGCCTTTTATGCTTCGGGACTGGTGGGAAGCCACAACGGCTATGTCATGGGCGCCGCGACCTGGGACCCCGCGAGTTTGATCTACGAAGTGCCGGAGGAACAAGAAGGAACGCTCGGGTATTGGCGATTCAACGAAAAGGCGGGAGGGCAATGGGCGGATAGCACGGCCGGCGCGATCTTGGACGCCAGCGGGAACGACAAGCACGGCACGGCGGTGGGCAATCCCATGCCGTTCTACGTTTCTTCTTCCGAGGATTCTCCTTCCGCCATCCATCTGACGCAAGGCGGTTCGGTCGAGGACCGGATCGTGGTTCCGCACAGTTCCCTGTACAAACACAACATGGATGTGGGAGACTACTACCCGTTTGTGGCGGACATCAACCCCTCCCCGGCCGGCGCCACCAACACCACCAAACGAGAAACGACCGGCCCCGGCTACGCCCTCAGATTGCAGCCTGAAGGATATGTCGGGATCTATCTGGAAGGAACAAGCGATTTCACCTATCCGGATGCTCGCGGAACGATCAACGTGGCCGACGGCGAGTGGCACCACGTCGCGGTCGTCGTCGATTCGAGCGCGGATACTCCCAGCGATAATCGCGTTCGAATCTATGTCGATCGCCGGCTCGATTCCGACGTGCTTCTGCGGTCGATCAGTTACGACGGGACCGGCATCGGCGAGGATTTGAGCAACCAGCACGATCTCTGGATCGGCGACTTCATCGGACGCCCCGGCGACCAGTTCATTGGGGACCTCGACGTCTTGCGGATTTCGTTCGGGGCCTTGACTCCGGACGAATTCCTTCGGTTTAGGGACCTTCCCGGTGACCTGAATGGGGACGGCGCCGTCAACAGCGGCGATCTGGACCTGGTCCGTGGAAACTGGGGGACGACCGTCACGCCGGGGACCTCCGGAGACGCCAACGGAGACGGCGTGGTTGACAGCGGCGATTTGGATATAGTCCGCGCCAACTGGGGCGCGACGCTACCGGGTTCCGTACCGGAGCCTTCCCTCGTGACGTTCCTCGTCGTCTTCGCTACCATAGTGATTGGCCGTTGGTTCCGTAAACCGTAAGACTTGCGTTCATTATCTCTTCAAGCAAGGAGTTAAGGCAATGAGAGTTCTCAGTCTGGCATGTCTGGCAATGGTGACGGTGGTCCTTGTCGTACCGGGACCCCGAAAGGAGGCGTCGGCGGACGCCCCCGATTTCGAGATCAAGGTGGAAGCGGCCCACAAGGAGCTTTCCGACGACTTCTTCTGGTTCCATCCGTACTTGGCGGCGATTCCGGGTGCCGGTGAAGAGGGGCTTCCGGCCGTTATTCTCGCGACGCAGAAACATCTCGTCGCCGACGATCATTATTCTCCAACGTACGTCATGCGGACCGACGATCTCGGCAAGACCTGGTCGGGACCCACGGCGGTGCCGCAACTAAAGTGGATGACGGAAGACGGTTATGACCTGGCCGTCTCGTCCATCGTCCCCAACTGGCACTCTCGGACGAGGAAGCTCCTGGCGATCGGTCATTGCAATCTGCATGATCGCCCGTCGGGTTTTATCGACAAACCGGGCTCGACATGGCTCTTCTATACCACGTACAATCCCGAAACCGGCCAGTGGTCCGATTGGGCCGCCGTCGGAGAGCGGGGAAAGGAGATTCACGGCGTCGCCTCCGGCTGCTCCCAGTGGCTCGTGGAGCCGGACGGATCGATCCTGCTCCCAGTCTACCTGCAAACCTCCTTCGGCGGCGTCTGGGACGTTCAGGTCTGGAAGTGCGCATTCGACGGCGAGAAACTGGCGGTGACGGCCAAAGGCAACATGATCAAAAGGGCCGGCGGCCGTGGAATCCACGAACCGTCCCTGACGAAGTTTCAGGACCGCTATTGGTTAACCATCCGCTCCGATGATACGGCGTTCGTCACGACGAGCGAGGATGGGCTCCACTATGAACCAATTACCGAATGGACCTTCGACGATGGAAAGGTCCTCGGCAGTATCAACACGCAACAACATTGGGTGACCCACAGCGACGGGCTGTTCTTGGTGTATACCCGCCGCGGCGCCGACAACGAGGAGATCGCCCGGTATCGCGCGCCCCTCTTCATCGCCCGAGTCGACCCCGAGAAGAAGTTGGTCCTCCGGGAGACGGAGCGGGTCCTGTTACCCAATCGGGGCGTCCCCTTGGGCAACTTCGGGGCGAACCATGTGACCCCGAACGAGACCTGGGTCTCGGTGGGCGAGAACATGTGGAACTACGGGAAGTACGCACCGACCGCCAAGGGGGCCGAGGGAGCGATCTTGATTGGCCGGATCATCTGGTCGAAACCGAATCGGATCGGTGAATGAAGTTGTCGTGGATGAGACAGGTGGGTTGGGCCGCGGCAATCGCCACACGGTCCCTCACCATCCGCGGACCTCGGTAAACCTCGTAAGGAGTGATAAGCATGTTGAATCATCCTCCCGCCTCAACCGCTTCGCGACGGCGATTTCTGACCGGAACCGCCGTCTCCGCGGCAACGCTGTCATTGGGAACGCATGTGGGCCTTTCAGACGCGGCGGAGGCGAAGGTCACAACCGGGAACGAAACCGTGCGCGATCGGCTCTGGCTCTTCGCCTGCCCCGCCAACAGTGACTTCCCGGCAATGCAACGACGGTCGGTGATGACGCCGGTGGAGGGGGCGTATTACATGGGGATTCCCAATCTCATGGTCGTGCAAGCCAGCGAACGAGAAGCGCCGTTTGGGCGTTTCGAGCCACCCTTTGCCCAGTACGCGGTGGCGATGCGACCTCTGAAACGCGTGGTCTGGTCGATCGTCGGCAGCGGCGGCTTCCACTCCCCGGAGGAGACGGAGGAAGTCATGGAACTCGCGAAGACGATGGATAACTTCGCCGGAATCATGCTGGATGATTTCTTCACCAACGGAATCCCCGGACGAAGGGCACGACTCAAGGTGGAGGAGCTGGCCGAGATCCGGCGTCGACTCAAGACGATCGACGATAAGCGCGACATCTGCGTGACTCTCTATACCGACGACGTGGGACTTCCGATTGACGACTATTTGGAGTTGGTGGACGTGATCACCCTCTGGAACATGAGCCCGGACGCCATCCGCGACTTGGAGGAGAACCTGCGACAGTGCGAGGAAAAGGCGCCTCGGAAGCGAATCATGCTGGGCTGCTACGTCGTGGACTACGGCCGGAAGCGGGGCATGCCGGTCGACCTGATGAAACGGCAGTGCGAGATGGGGCTCAAATGGCTCCGCCAGGGTCGTATCCAGGGGATCATCTTTCTGGGGAACACGACGCTGGACATGGATTTCCCCGCCGTGGAGTGGACGAGAAAATGGATTTCCGAGGTGGGTGATGAAGGGCTCATCGCACCGACAGACGCTGGAAGTCGGGACTCCGCTGCAGCGAAGACAAAGGCACCTTAAACGAAGGCCGTGCACAATCGTAAGGGATTCGACCGCGAGAACAACTGCTGTATTGTGCGTGTTCCTCCTCCCGATCGTAAGATGGACGGCTGCGGACGAAGGTACGCCGCCCAGGTCACGGATCATGCGTCCTGGCCAGCCCGGGATTCACAAGGCGAATTCGTGTTCCAGGACAGAATCTGGGTGGCCGGCGGAATGTCCTCCGGTCTGACCAACGAGGTGTGGTCTCTCGATGTACCGGCGGAGTGGTTCGAGAAGAAGTGATGTCCCGGAGACCATGACGACGCACGACAACCGGATCGCAATATGAACAGCCGAGAACGTGTTTTGGCCGCCTGCGAACGACGCGCGGCGGATCGAACTCCTACCTCCCTGCGATTTACTTCCGAGGCCCTGGAGTTGATGCGACGCCACCTGGGAGTGCCGGCGTCGGACAATCTTCTCAATGACGTGCTTGACGAGTTGGACGTCGACCTGCGATGGATCTCCGTCCCGTTCATCGGTCCGCAAGAACGGTCCACGCCGACCCTTTTCGGGGAGGGTACCGACTTCTGGGGTGTGGGTCAAGTCAAGGTGGAGACGCCAACGAACGTCTATTACGAATTCTCGCACCATCCCCTGGCCGAGGCCGAGAGCGTGGCGGAAATCGATGCCTACGACTGGCCGAGTCTGGATTGGTGGGACTACGCGGCGATACCCGAAATCATCGAGCGGGCCAGCGCCGCCGGCCCCAGAGCGATTCTATTCTTTGCGGGCGGGGCCTTCGAAACACCGTGGTACATTCGCGGCATGGAGCAGTTCCTCATCGACTTGCATACGCAGCCCGAGATGGCCGAGGCGATCTGCCGCCACGTCGAGGAATACTATCGCCGGCGCGCACTTCACGTGATTGACGCCGCCGGGGGACGAATCGACATCGTGGGCTCGGGCGGAGACATCGGATCGCAACGCGGAATGATGCTCAACCCCGACCTCTGGCGCGAGCGGATCAAACCGTACTCGGGCAGACTCATCTCGACCTTCAAACGGATGGGCTTCAAAACGTTCTATCACTCCGACGGTTCGATCGTTCCCGTGATCGACGACTTGATCGAAGTGGGGTTGGATATTCTCGATCCGATCCAGGTCGGCGCAGCCGGCATGAGTCCCGAAGCATTGTACCCTCGATTTGGAGACCGGCTTTCCTTTCACGGCGCCATTGACGAACAGGAATTACTTCCCCATGGGACCGCCGCGGAGGTCTACGACAAGACCCGCGAGACGATCGGAATCCTCGGCCGGCGCGGCGGTTACATCGTCAGCGCAACACACATGGTCCAAGGCGACACCCCGGCCGAAAACGTCGTGGCGATGCTCGACGCGGCGAAACACGACGCCGAATAGCGAGCCCCCGGACTGATAGAAGGTAAGTAAAGCGCCGTCTTTGCGCAAGGGGCATCCGCGATCGCGTCAGTGAAACGCGATGAACTCGTCGACGTTGAATTTGCGGCGCATGCCGGAAAGGGACATGTAGCGGATCGTGCCGAAGACGGGACGGCGGGCCCAGGCGCGGTCGTGGATGCCGCCGATCGACCAGGCGACGCCGACGTAGCCGTTGGGCTCGCGGCCGTCTAAGAAGTAGCGGTTGTTCAGGTAGAGGGCCGTCTCCATGGCCGCCTCCGGCGACTCGCTCCACTCGAGTATCTTCTTCGCCCAATACATCCGCAGGTACCCGTGCAAAAAGCCCTCATGGAGCAGGCACCGCTGGCACGCGTTCCAGAGGGAATCGTGCGTTTGGGCTGCTTCGAATGTTTCCCGGTCGTACTCGTGGTCCCTCGGGTCGCCGCGGTGCTTATCGAGGGTTTGCCGCGCCCAATCGGGGAAGCACTTGGGGGAATCGTAGTCCGGTTGGTGCAGGCAGAAATTGTCGGAGAGTTCGCGGCGGACGATCAGTTCTTCCAGGAATGCGTCCACGTCCTCGGAAGGCACATTGCTTGCAACGACCGCCCATGCCACCGACTGCGGAGCCAACTGTCCGAAGTGGAAATAGGGGGAGAGCCGCGAGACGGAATAGGCACCAGGATCGTTCGCCGTATCGGCATAGCAGAGCAGGCCGTTGGAGAGAAAGGAGCGAAGCCGTTTCTTCGCGGTGAACGTGCCGGGGACGAAACCGGCGACCGGTCCGACACTCCGGTCCGCCGTCACCGCCGCGCGGACCTTCTTCCAGTCGGTTCGGGGAATCTTCGGCGGATCGATCGGGTGTCTCCGCGAAAGGCCCGGGGGAAACGGGGTAAGGAACCGGCCGAGTATCCCTTGGAGTTTCGGCCGGAGGGTTCTCGCGGCGTACTCTTGTTTCCCGGAGACCCACCGGCAGGGGACGATATTGTGCGCGTCGACCTCCCAAATCGGGACCGTTACCCCCTTCGCCGCATCTTCGACCCACTTCCGCTTGATGCGGAGGGGATCGAAATCGGTCACCACGCACGCCGCGTTCAGGCGGTTTGCGACCTTGGGGACGATTTCCGGCGGATCTCCGATCTCCAGAAGAAGGGGCGTCTGGCGGCGGCGCAGGGTCTGCTCCGTCTCCTCCAGGCCCCGAAGCATGAAGTCGTAATGCCGCCATACCGCCTCGGGATAGTTCGGCGTCAGGCAGAACAGGACGACGCACGGCCGCTTCCACGCCCGGGCCGTCTCCCTCGCGAAGAGGAGGGCCCAGTTGTCCTCGGCCCGCTGGTCACGGCTCATCCAGTAGACGACCGGACCGCGCCCGGGCTCTCCGGAGCGGATTTCGGTCACCCGCTCTGGGGAAACGCGCGAAAAGACCTCCTTTGGGGGACCGTTCATTGAACCCTCCCGAAATATACCAACCTGGACGCCGTACCGAAACGGCGGGTATTAACCTACAATTCATTATAGAACAACGTCCAAACGACCGGAACCTCTTGATTCCATGCCTGAATCCGCCATTTTCGCGAAACTCGGAATTTCCTGCCTTCTCGGACTGCTCGTGGGAATTCAACGGGAGCATTCCGAGGCGGGAATCGGAATCCGGTCCTTCGCGTTAATTCCCGTCTTGGGGACGGTCTGCGCCCTGCTGGCCGATTCCTACGGCGGGTGGATCCTCGCGGCCGGCTTTCTCGGCATTGCCGGCGTCCTGGTCGGGATGAAGGTGACCTGGCTGAGCGCGGAGGATTTCTCGCACGGGACGACCACCGAGATGGCCGCCTTGCTGATGTACGTGGTCGGAGCGATGCTCGTGGCGTTTCCAATGGCCGTGGGGGTCGCCGTCGGCGGCGGCGTGGCCGTTCTTCTGCAGGTCAAGCCGCAACTGCACCGAATCGTCCGAAAGCTGGGGGAATCCGACGTCAAGGCGATCATGCAGTTCGTCTTGATCACCTGCATCATTCTGCCGGTCCTGCCGAACGAGACGTACGGGCCGTTTCACGTCTTCAACCCGTTCGAGACGTGGCTCCTGGTCGCCCTGATCGTCGGCATGAACCTCGTCGGATACATCGGAGGCAAGTTCGCTGGCCAGAACGCCGGCATTCTGCTCGGCGGGGCGTTGGGAGGGGCCGTGTCGAGTACGGCGACCACGGTGAGCTATTCGCGTCAGGCCAAGAGCGGGCAAATCGGGAACGCGGCCGCCTCGGTAGCGATTCTGATCGCCTCGACCGTCGTATACGGCCGCGTGGCGGTGGCGGTGGCGGTCGTCGCCCCGGAGTTCCTGAGATCGCTCATCGTGCCGTTGGCTATCCTGATCCTCTTAACAGCCGTGCCGACCGTCATGGTCTGGTTGCGAGTCCGAGGGGAGTCGGTCACCATGCCGGAGCAGGAGAACCCGACGCAGCTCAAGGCGGCCGTCCTCTTCGGGGTCATGTATGCCGGGGTGCTCATTGCTCTGGCGGCGGGGCAGCGGTACTTCGGAGGCCAGGGGCTCTATGCCGTTTCGGCCCTCTCCGGCCTGACCGACATGGACGCCATTACCCTGTCCACCGCCCGGCTGGCCCGGGCAAACGACCCGATGGTCCTACAGGACGGCTGGCGGATGATCGTCACCGCGATCCTCTCGAATCTCGTCTTCAAGGCGGGAATCGTCGGCCTGACGTTGAACGGACGCCTGTTCCTGCGGACCGTACTGCTCTTCGCCATTCCCTTCGCCGGCGGAATTCTGCTACTGATCTACGGCGGAGCGTGGTCCCTGATCGGCGGGTGATTCGGCCCACGAATTCTACCTTCTCACTCAGGCCACCTCGCAACAGCAACGCGCCCTCGACCTGCTCGGCGCCAAGCCGTAGCCAGAACCGCGACACCCGCCCCCGACGCAAGTCCCGAAAGCCCCAAAAGTTCCGCTCTCCCAAGGGGGAAAAGTCTGGATTAACGGTCATCTCGCCCAATGCCACGGCCCAGATGTTGCCGGATCCAGCGGTGAGTCCTCCGCCGTCGTCGCGGTGTCGTTGAGGGTTGCCAACAAGGCGGAGCCGGAGGAGTCGGTTGGGTCCGCGGTTGGATTGTGTGCTTTCTTGGAGGATGCGAGTCGAGTTTCAAACGATCGAACGTGCTGTCTTCGCTTTTTCGGCCTTATCGCTCCTCAATCGCCTCCACCGCGATCGTTCCCACCTGGCCGGCGATCGGATTAATCGAGCCTTTTCCGTCCGGGTGGAGCCGGCTGGAGAGAAAGATGACGAAGAGGTCGCGGCCGGGATCGATCCAGAGGGAGGTGCCGGTAAAACCGCCGTGCCCGAAGGCCGACTCGGAAAAACCCTTGCCGCGATTGGACGAATAGCCGGTCCGCATATCCCAGCCGAGTCCGCGACGGCCGGACGAAACGGCGACCGGTGTCGTCATCTTCTTCCATGTCTGTTCACTGAATATCCGAGCGCCCCCGTATTCGCCGCGACCGAGCATCATCTGGGCGTACACGGCCAGGTCCTCGGCGGTGGAGAAAAGGCCCGCGTGCCCGGCGATCCCGCCCAGCGCATGGGCCCTGGGGTCGTGAACCTCGCCAACCATCCACCGACCGTCGCGTCTTTCGGTGGCGGCGGCCCCCACCGCCAGTTGCCGGCTGGGGAGATAGCCGGTCGCCCGCATCCCCAGCGGTCCGAACAGGTTTTCTCGGGTGAATTCGTTCAAGTCTTGATCGCTCGTGCGGTGGACGACTTCTCCGAGCACCAGAAATCCGACATCGGTATAGACGAACCTGCTACCCGGCGTAACGCGGGGCTGAAGCGCGAAGATGCTTTCCCAGGCTTTTTCGGGACCGGCCCCATAATCGCTCAGGGGATTGTCGGGAATCAGGCCCCCCTGGTGCGTGAGGAGTTGGGCAATGGTGATCTCCTCTTTCCCGTTTTGCGCGAATTCGGGGATATACTCGGCCGCCGGGGCATCGAGATCGATTTTCCCGCGGTCGGCCAGGATCAGGATGCTCGTCGCGGTCGCCACCGGCTTCGTGATGGACGCCAGATCGAAGAGCACCCCGGGTGACATGCGGATTCGCCTGGGGATGAGTTGCCGGTGGCCGTATGCCTCCAGAAAGACCAGCTTCCCCTTGTACCCGACGGCGACGACGCAGCCGGACATCTCGCCGGCGTTGATTCCTTTCTCGACGACGTTGCCGATCCGCGCCAACACCTCGGTTCGCATTCCGACCTCCTTCGGCCGTGCACGCGGGACCCGGGGCGGGGCAGCCGGCGTATCCAACGCAAGAGGAACCAACCAGACGAAAAACAGAAGCGGGATGAGATGAAATTGTCTCATGGATGTCAAATTCAAATCGTGACCTCCAATTTACGTTTGGTTTGGAAACGGTTGACCAACCTTCCCTGCACATTCCATGAATTTGGAATGACTTTCTCTAACCCTCGTGGAATGGAGTTCCTATTCGGCTCCGCGAAGCCATAAACGCGGAGTCTCGCGTTCGCGAGAAGGAGGTCCCCCGATCGATGTTTCCAAGCATACCCTCTCTTGCATCGGTTCTGCAATACCCTTTGCCGTTCTTCATTTCCTCGTTACTCAACGTACGTCGAGATGGCGGCAGGCGAACGAAGGACCGGAGTGTTTCGGGCGACTGGATGGCCGTCGGCGTGGCAATCGGCAATCCGCTTGCATGGAACCGCCAAGATGGAATGCCCGCCGCGGGAGGTATTTCTCCCCACGGCTGCGCGACGCCCCGGCGGCGGCGAGACGACGTTTCGGCCGCTGGGACGCAAGAGCCTTTATTGCTCACGTGCGTCGCAATCGCCGCGCGGCGATTGCCGAAGGAGAACCCCCCCACCGTCCGCCAAGTCGCGGTCGTCAGCGAGAAACCGCGATATCCATCGACCGCGGCCGTTTGCGCGGCGTGGAACTCGTGGCGACCGGTTATAGCAGGCCGTGCTTCTCGGTGAACTCGCGGAATTTACGCAGTCCCGCCTTTTCGAAGTCTCCCAGGTGGAACCGAATGTGTTCTCGGAGGTATTTCCTACAGAAGTCCGCGTTGAATCCAAGGGTGCCGGCCGCGGCTTCGGCGAGTTCGTCGAGATGCTCGACTCCGCCGTCGCGAACGGTGGACAATAGCGCCGCCAATTCGCCGGTCGCCGCCTCCTCCGAAGCGATCCAGAGCGCGAAGACGAAGGGGAGCCCGGTCAAGTCCTTCCACGTAGCGCCCAGATCCCACTCGAAAGCGAAGCCGCCGGAGGTGGGCCGCATCGCCCTGTCTCCGATGATCAGAACGGCGTCCGCGTGGATTTCCTCCAGCGCCGCTCCCAAGGGAAACGTCCGCGTCGCCGGCGTGGTTCCAGCCAACTCCGCGAAGAGGATCCGGGCCAATACGGCGCTCGAGCGAGAACCGGCGTCCAAGGCCAGAACGCGGACATCCTTCGGCGCCACGCGGCCGAGCACCTTGACGCTTCGGACCGGCCCGAATGAAGATACGCACGCGTCGGATACGACTCGATACCGGGATGAACGAAAGAACTCTACCGAGGAAATGAGTCCGACATCCAACATCCCCACCGCGAGCTTCCGGGCGAGTTCGCTCGGGACATCGGTGCTCAAGACGACTCCAATCCCACGGCGGCGCGCCTCCTCTTCCAGTTTCCACAGCAGTGGTTTCGAATTCAGGTAGGAAATACCTCCGACGCGAATGGAGGACTGCGCGGGACACTCGTCTCCAAGATGCATTAGCGAAGTTATGGCTGGAAAAGGAAGAACGGCAAGGGCCGGCGGATGACGGCCCGTGCCGCGCGGGTAACGAATCAACCAGTAATCTACGGCCGGAAAACCGCGGAAGCACCGGTTCCTTTGGGCCGATACCACCCTGGATATCTAAAACGTAACGATCATATCGAAACCGCCGGAGAACTGGTACGAATTGGCGTTATCGTTGAAGGGGAACACCGAGACCGGGGCACCTTCATACCAATCCCAACGGATTTCCGGTCGAATTATTATATTCTCAGTCGGTTTGTAGTTCAAGCCCAGCGTCAGTTCCGACGCGTTGTAGCTCTGTGAGATCCGTCCGGCTTGTCCGTAATCGATGGCTTCCTCGTTCCGCAACCATTCGGCACGCACACCGGCGGCCCACTTCTCGTTCAGTTGATAGAAGAGATACTGGTTGATCCCGTAGACCCGGTTCGGTACCTTGTAGGCGATGCTCGCTTGTTCGGACTCGTACGCCACGTCGAACCGCCGTGTCAGAAAGTCGCTTTGAAAGACGTATGTGAGGCGGCGGGTCAGCTTCGTCTGGAACACGATGCTGTGCATATAGCCGGTGTTGCTCAGGTCGATATTGGTGCTTCCCCCGAGGGTATTCTTCGTGTCCCAAAGCGAACCGAAGCTGGTGGCATATGTCAGCGTCGCGTTCTCGCACAGTTTGAGGGATGCGCCGCCCAAGAACGCCGAAGCGCCGCTCGGGTTGAGCCAGCCATTGTCCCAGCCGTTGACCCAACCGCCGTGGAACGTTAGCCGGTCGTTCCATTTGTGGGTCGCCAGCGCGCCCATGTGGGTGTACGGTTCAAACGCCAGAATGTCGGAATGGCTGTAGAAGAAATTGTCCGGGGCCGGGATCACTTCATATCCGATGATCGTGTAGAAATGGCCGATCTTGATGCTGGTGTTGTTGTAGGCCAGTTCTCCGTAGAGTTGCGGCAGGGCCGATCCGTAGTTGTCGTCCTTACTGGTGTACCAACTTCCGTCCCAGCCTTCGTCACCGAAACACTGGGTATCCGGACCGTCGGCACCCCAGAGGAAATCGACCCGGCCGCCCCAGTCCAGCCCGTATCCGCCGTTGTCGATCGCTTTTTCAAAGTAGAACCAGGTCTGGTCGACCGTGAATCCGTTGCCGTATTCGCGGAGGGTAAGCGGACCATTGTTCTTTGCCCCCCACGCGTTGGCGTAGATGCCGGCCGAGACCCAGCCCCCGTAGGAATATGCGTTCCTTCCCCGGCCGCGATATCGACCTGTGCCGCACTCGGCGACGCCGAACGCGGCACAGGCGTTTTCGCTCCAGCGGTAATCTCCGCAAGGGTCGCACGTGAACCCGGGGGTGAGCGGCTCGGCCGCTTCGGGAGAAATCTCGACCCGGGCGGGTGGTTCATTCACCGGGGTCTCCGGCCCCTGCAAATCGGACGGAGATGTCGAAGGGGCATCCTGCTCGACGAGCGCTTCGCCCTCCGCGCCGGCCGGTTCCGGATCCAGCGAATAGGAGAACGCGACCAGTTCGATATTGCCCGGCTGCGCAAGTTGGTAACAAGGGGCCAATTGACCGAACGCGGGAATGGCCCAAAAGCCGGTACACGCGATGATGACGAATCCGGATACCTTCGACATCGGTATCACCTCCACTGGTAACATTGCCTGGATTTAAGGCCAAATCGATTTCGCGAATCCGTCCACGCGGACGGATCGCCCCAACCACTGCTCGGCGCCGCGGCGGAGGGTCGAACGGGCGACCGATCCTAACCGGTGCCGCAAGGGCATGGGGAGTAAGGCGGCACTCTCGCTACCAGAATCATCGGGAATATCACTACATTCGTTACAGGAAAATCAATCCGGAAAACCGGAGGAAAGTGAACTCGGCCCTCTCAAGATGGCAAGATATTACGATTATTCCGATCGTGCCGGGCCGTAGCGAGGGTTGGCGCCGTATTCAACCGGACTCCGACGGCAACGGCGGCAGCCGGATTCGCAAGAAGCCGGCGTCCCAAACGGGACGCCGGCGACGGATTCGTCGGATTGGTCGGGGCGAATAGCTGAGTACGTCACGATTACAGCGGCCGTGGCGAGGTTTTCCGCCCGTAGCGATTGCGCGGCCTACCGGTAGGTTGCCGGAAAAAAAACGGCCGGCTCTCTCGAAGAGAACCGGCCGTGAGGAGCCTCGAATGCGTTGACGAAAGGAAAGATCAGGTCGTCGCCTTCCCGCCGACGTCTAGAACGTCACGATCATGTCGAATCCGCCGGAGAACTGGTAGGAGTTCGCGTTGTTGTTGAACGGGAACGGGCCGATCGGGGACCCTTCGGTCCAATCCCACCGTAGTTCCGGCCGGAAGACGACGTTGTCCAGCGGCCGGTAATTGAAGCCGAACGTCGCGCCGGTATAGTTGCCCGTGGTGACCGGACCACCGATTGGTCCGATTTCGTCGCGGTACCATTCGATCCGGGAACCGACCTTCCACCTGCTGTTGAGCGCGTAGAAGAGGTACTGGTTCACGCCGTAGCGGCGGATGTTCTCGGTCGCCCCGTAGGTGTCTTGCGTGGTGAGGAAATCACTCTGGAAGACGTACTGCAACCGATCCGTCAGTTGGGCTTCGAGGACCAGGCTATGCATGTACCCGGTGGTATCCGCGAGGGCGATATTCGCGTTATCGTAGTTGTTCCACAGTTGGCCGAAACTGGTGGCGTAGGTCAGAGTCAGATTCTTGGTCAGCTCGAACGAGACGCCGCCCAGGAACATCGATCCGCCGCTGGGATTGAGCCAGCCGTTGTCCCAACCGTTCACCCAACCGCCGTGGAAGGTGACCCGGTCGTTGTACTTGTAGCTGGCCAGCGCACCGACGTGGGTGAACGGTTCGTACCCCCGCGCGTACGAATGGCTGTAGAAGAAGTTGTCCGGTGCCGGAACGACTTCGTACCCGATGATGGTGTAGAAATGGCCGATCTTGATGCTGACGTCGTTGTAGGCGACCTCTCCGTAGAGCTGCGGGATGGCGGAGCCGTAATTCTGGTCGTTACTGGTGAACCAGTTGCCGTCCCAGCCGCCGTCGCCGAAGCATTGGGTATCCGGCCCATCGGCACCCCACACGAAGTCGACGCGGCCGCCGTAGTCCCACCCGTAACCGCCGGTGTCGACCGCTTTTTCAAAGTAGAACCAGGTCTGGTCGACGGTGAAGCCGTTGCCGTAGTCCCGCATCGTCAGAGGGCCGTTGTTCTTGGCGCCCCAGGCGTTGGCGTAGATGCCGGCGGAAATCCAGCCGCCGTAGGTAAAAGGATTCCGTTTGGCGCCCCGACAGCCGATACCTGTTGAGTCGCAGGACGGGTAGCACCGTGTCGTGTACGCAACCGGAGCCGGGCACGCCTCCGACTCGACGCCAGCGGGTTGATGATGAAAGCCCGGGTCGGCTGGTCGCGGTTCGACTACGTCGGAGGGGGAACTCGAGGGTTCCTCCGCGACTTCGGCCGGTTTCTCGGTTTGCGGCTCCGGCTCCGCTTCCGCCGCTTGCGCGATCAGCGTATAGCCGGCGCTGTCGTACTCGAACGCCACCTGTTGTACCGCCGCCGGCTGGCGCAACTGGAACGTCGATCCGTCGTAGGACCACGCCGCGGCGGCCAGGAAGCCGACGCATGACGCGGCCGCGAGACCATGAATTGTGCGCATGTCGAAAATCACTCCGTTACATTAGGGGGTCTACTCGCGTTGATTCTTGATCGCCGCCTTACAACGCGAAACGCAAATGGGGACGTCTTATCATCGCCGGCGGCGAAAGCGCGATCCATCCGGTTCTTTCCCATTCCATCGGGAACCGCGTCGCGCAAATTCATCCAATCGGCCGAACCGGGGCCATCGGACCAATCGTGGGGGATGAATCGAAATTGATATTCGGCCTGTACCGGTCATAACGGAATTGCCGAATCCGTGCTCCAGAGAACCCCTCTCGCTTTTGCGCCCCAATCAACCCGCGCCACCGCGCCAAACACCGCAATCCCCCCCACCGTCCCGTCGGGTCGGTCTCTTGGGAGATAGTCGATCAATCGATCACCAAATCACCTCAACGAGCCGCTAATTCTTCCGCTTCCGCGAAGCTCTCGGCGTGGACCTCGGCGAAGCGGTCGAAGGATTCCAGGAATGCATCGACGATCACGGGATCGAAATGCCTGCCTCGCTCCGCGCGGATCACCTCGCGGGCCTCCTCCGCCGACTTCGCCTCCATTTTGTAGACCCGGGGGGATGTCAACCCGTCGAACGTGTCGATCAGCGCCATGATCCGCGCCGGAAGGGGAATCGCCTCGCCGGCGAGGCGATCCGGATAGCCGGTTCCGTCGTGGCGTTCGTGGTGGCTCCGCGCGATCTGGACCGCCATCTTCAAGAACGGACTGGGGCCCTTGCGGGCCATTTCCTCCTCGAGCGCCTCGGCTCCGATTTGGCAGTGGCGTTTCATCTGCTCGAAATCCTCGGGGGAGAGCCCCGACTCTTTGAGGAGTACGACATCGGGAATCGCGATCTTGCCGATGTCATGCAGGACCGACGCGTCGACGAGATCGTCGATGTAAAACGTATCAAGAATTTCGCCGTAGGAACCGGGAACGGCCAGCGCCTCGGCGAGGACGCGGCAGTACCGCTGGATGCGTTCCAGGTGGTTTCCGGCGCTGCGGTCACGGGATTCGGCGAGTTTCGCCAGCGCCAGAAGAGCACAGTCGCGCGATTGCACCAGACCTTGAATATCGGAGCTTGCCGACGGGGCGCACCGGTCGCCCAGTTCCTCCAGTCGAAGCGTCGCCTGCGTCAGTTTGTTGAGAGTATCGGCCACGCGGAACTGGAGACTGATCTTGCGGAGCAGTTCCTCGGGGACGAACGGCTTGAGAACGAAATCGTCCGCCCCGGCTTCGTAGCCGCGCAGTCTCGCCGTGGGGGAGGCGTCGGCGCTGAGCAGGATCACCTGCGTCCGCTCGGCGTAACGGCCCCCCTTGACCCGCCGGCAGAGATCCAGGCCCGAGAACGACGATGCCTCGATGTCGACGATGACCAACGCCGGCGCGAACCGCTCGAGCATCCTCATGCACTCCTCTTCGCCGTTAGCGGCCAGCAGGGTGCAATCGAGTTTCAGAAGCGACTCGATCACCCTGAGGTGAAAGGGCGTGTCGCTGACGATGAGCATTTGGTTCTTCATGGCGGTGTCCATCTCGCGTCGAAAACGGGTCCTTACATCCGGAACCACCGGCGAGTCCGGTCATTGGGAGTATAGGTCGCGGTTGGGCCCGTTGTCAAAAAAACCACTTCCCGGTACGACGCCTCGATGGGGGTGGAAAGACGCCGCGCGTTCGGCCTTGCGCGACGGCAAGAAAGGACGGGCCGAAAACGTATTCCGGCCCGCCCATGGGGAACGACGATGCACGAACCAAAACCGGGCGTGGCGGCGCCCCACCCCGACGCGTGGGGGGGTTAATTCGCGTCGACCGGTTTAATCAACCGCGGAGGGGGCACCTTGGCCGCGATGCGGTTGAAGCTTGCGAGCAATTCCGATTCGAGTTCGGCAACGGTCTGGCCTCCTTCGATCTTCATGTGGATCCCCTTTCCGAGTTCGGCTATAACCTCCATGATTTCATGGTCGGCGTCGGCGCCCACGCTCATCGTGTGGATGGTGCAGCCGCTTTGAACCGCCTCGAACGCCTTGTAGAGCGCATACCTCTTCGAGTTGTCGCTCGTCGTATACGGCGTACCGTCGGCCTTGGTCACCTTGTTCCAGTCGAAACCGTCGGGAACGGAGAAACTGCTGGGGCAGACATTCGCGTTGCCGTCCGTCATCACCAGAAGCGTCTTCCGGGAACCGTACCGGGCGTGGTTGTCCAGGAGTTGCCTCCCCACCAGGATTCCGTCACCCATCGCGGTACTCCAAGAGAAATGCCCGGCCTGGGTATGACGCTGAATCGCGTTCAGCGCGGCGTAATCCTTGCTGATCGGCTCACCGCTGACGTCGGCGGACACCGAGCAGACCCCCGGAGGGGAATTCCCTTTCGAGTAGCGCCAGTCGGTACTGTAGAACGGTGCCTTGTCCATCACTTTCGCGTGCTGGGCGTATGCCACGATTCCGACGGCGTCGCCGAATTCGAGATTTCCGAGGAAGTCCAGGAACAGGGTCGTTCCATTCTTGACGGAGTGGAACGGGTAGACCGGCGCGTCGGCCAGTTGGGGGACGTAGGAGTGATAGCAGTGCCGGTCGAGCAGATAGTTGATGAATGCCGCCCCCGTATAGCGAAACCGCCTGCCGCTGTCGTACATGCGTCTGCCGTAATCGGCGGAGTTCTTGCCGCGGTTGTACTCGTACCGGCAGTATTTGATGAAGCCATCCCAGCTCCCCTCGGGATAGGGCCAGGGAACGCCATTGAGGCCGAAGTAGTCCAGCTTCTCGTTCAAGGCGCCGGAGTCGCCGTTGTCGTGATAGTCGCAGTCGGCGACGGACCGGCTGTAGCCGGACGAATCGTACGCGGCGACCTTGTAGACGCGGCGGCCGCCGCTGTTGTGGTCTCGAGAATAGAACGACACGCTCGGACCGTTTGTGTAGAGGGTCTTCGTTCGCGACGAACCGCCCGAGTCGTAATAGTAGAACTCGAACTTGCTCATCGGACGGTTCGTGGTGGCCTCCACCCGGTCGAACATGAATTTCACGCTCAGGGTGATGTTCGCGCCGGAAGTGCTCCGGGTCTCTTCATACCATATCTCGCCGTCGAAATCGGCCTGGCTCGCCGGCGTGATGATCGGGCCCAAGTTCGGACTGCCCAGGGCCTGGTAGATGGCCCACTCATTGGCGATGACGTCGGAGTCGCTCAGGCGGCTTTCGCTGAGGCAGCTATCGAAGTTCATGGACCGCGAGAAGTCCATGACGACGACGATATCGCGCGATTCGACGAATGCCGTCGCCGAGACGCTCATCACGTGAGAGCCGTGCCCGATCGCGGCGCCGAACGGCAGCGGCAGCGCCCGGCCGTCCGGATCCTCGGAAGAGGCCGGTGCCGGGTTGCCGTCGTCGCGTCTCGCCGCGACCTGGACGACGTTGTACGGCTCGACGCCCCATTCCACCTCCCAGGTGGCGGTCGATTCATTGAAACTTGACTTGCCGAAGCGGACGTCGCGCTGGCCGTCGACGTAGGCGCCGTTGGCGGCGGCTACCTGGACGGCCATCGCCCGGGCGCTTTCGATGGCGAGGGAATTGACGTCGACCTGCCCCGTCCCGGCTTCGCCGGCCGCGTCGACGACGGCGACGATCTCGCCGGCGGCGGCCAACGCGGCGGCGTCGACGGCCGCCTGGAGTTTCGTCTTTTCGTCGACCATGATGCCGGTGTCGACGGAAAGGGCAAGAAATGCCAACAGCGCCGGCAACATCAGGATCATTTTCACCGCGACGGCCCCTTTCCGAGGCCGCGCCGGCCGGCGTCGAATCGTCGGCTCGACTGCTACACTTGGGGAGGACATGTCGAATCTCCTTGGGACCAGGGTGTAAATACTAGAATGCATGAACGAAAGTCTCTTGGGTATTTCACCGCCGCGCGGCCGCCGGTGGACGGCACTAATGGCACAGAGCGGCATTCCTCGCGTTTCGGAACGTATAACTTCGCGTCAGCCCTTGGCACTCTCCGCCGTTGACGGCCGACTGCAAGGCGTTTTCGTACGGAATCGTCACGGTCAATTTGAATAGAGCGTATTCGGCCGAACGGTCGTCCAGGTCGATCTCGCCTCCGTCCAGGGCGGAAATGGTAACCTCCGCGGCGGATCCGTCGATTCCGGAGGCGCTGAGGAAATTCTTCAAATCGGCGATGATTTTTTCGTTCGTCGACTGTCTCGGTTCCAAAATCTCGCTCCGGTCCATTCCGGCCAGACGCGCGCTCTGCCGGAGCGCCAATCGGAGATGATTCGACGTCTCGCTTAAGGACGCGGCCTCGATCATGCCCAACAAGAGCGCGACGAGGATCGGGGCGACGAACGCGAATTCCACGGCCGCCGCTCCCTCGCGGGAGGACTTGGATCGCTTTCCTTCTGCAATACGACACATGGGCGCACCTTCTGGATTGGAATGTTCTTTCACTCGTGCCTCGCGAACGCGTACGCGTCGAACGTCATTCCCCGGAACAACGTTCGCTCCGGAGTGCCCGAAGCAACCGACAATACGCGTGCCAGCGTTCCCAGGGGGAGGAACGTGACATCTTCGTAGTCAACCTCCGCGTAGACGACGAACATACTTCCCGGCGGCAATTCGGACAACGGATTCCCCGAATCGAAGCCGGCCAGACACGCGAATCCGCCTTCGGCGTCACTCTGATGAGGATAAGGTCCGCTCGTGTCGTATACGGAGGCGTCCTTGACGGAGATTCGAACCAAAGAAGGATCGACGGTAGCGGCGAGATAGTCCCGGACGGTCTGCTCGACTTCCGCCGCCTCGACCCCCCGGACCGCGCCGGCGCGGGACCCCTCCTGACAAGCGATGCGGAGCGATGCCTGAACCCAATAAATGCGACTCAATTCGATGATGCCGAATAGAAAGGCGAAGAGAACGGGAGCGATAAACGCCATTTCGACCATCGCGCTTCCACGACGGTCTCGATGCGTTCGGAGAGACGCGCTGCGAACTCGGCTCATAAGAGGTATCCTGCTGCAAGAGTCATCCACGCACCTGCTCCCCGGAATCGCGTCTTTACGATGCGCCTCCATTTAAACCAATGCGCGAATGCAGAATAAACTCGTTGCTTCCTTGAAGAATATCCGGACTATACCGGTTCCGCTCCTGTTGTGAACTATAGCACATTTTTGAACGTTTGGCAAATCCCGTTTGGCAAACCGCACGAAAAGGAGCCGCGCGCGGGCGGAAACAAAAAAGGAATCAACGGTATTCGCCAAGGCAAACCGTACGCGGATAGCTTTCCTCGGTCGGTCCGCACGGCCGTCATCGGACAGAGTCGCCGGTTCCATTCGCATGGCGGAATCGGCACGACCAATATCCATTCGGTCCGGTGGTTTGCAACAGTTAGCGACGAAATGTTTGACAAATCATTAATCGCGAGCTATCTATTC
>CAZFQG010000047.1:0-34919 GCA_964520785.1 uncultured Planctomycetaceae bacterium
CGAGAAACCCCCCGAGTAACCCGGAAAACGCGGAGACGACGACGGCCACCGCCAGAGTCGTTCTGGTGTCAAAATTCATGCGAATTGTCCTGTTTTCTGAGAACCTGCTGGATACGGACGAAAATCAATCGACCTTACAAAAAAAGCGGCTGGATTCTAGTGAAAACCGGGCAAACGACGCAAGAGAGATGTGGACGGAATACGGGAAGAAGGTTCCACCGTGGCTCGTTCGAGGATCAGGACGCGATAGATGCCGACCTGCGGCAGCGTAACCACTGCTCGGGTGTTCTCAACGGTGGCCGAGACTGAACGCATATCCTCCCCCGGGGCAAGGGTGATTGCCTTGACAGTCGGCCAATCATCCGGAAGGGGGGTGGCGATCCTCAAGTTCTCCAGCCCTATTACTTTGGCCCGGGGGTGGAGCAGGCAGACATTGTAGTTTACCAAGTGGACGGCTAGCCGATTCGGCTGGGAATAGACGGCGACGCGGAGGTTCTCGACGCCGGGTCCTCCGGAAACGAGCGGTTCGCCGGGTAGGGCCGGGTTCGCCGCATCCCAAACGGGCAGCGTGGAGCCGAGGACGTTTGCCGCCGACTCGCCGTTAATGAGGACGCCGGGAATCGTCATGACCAGGCGTCCCCCTCTCTCCTGGTATTGGCGGAGCGCGCTGATCTGGACGTCCGTCAACTCATATTCGGTGGAGGCGAAGTAGATCGCCTCGAAGCCGGACAATAGCCCGGCGTCGGATGGAAGGGTCCGGTCGATCAGCGCCATGTAAGGCCGGTGCGCCGCACCCAACTGGTGGACGATGCCGGGCGCCGTTTCGTTCGGCTCCAGCGAAAGTGGATTCGGCCCCCAGCCGGCGTAAAGCACTCCGAGCGATCCGACCGGCTGCCGGTTTTCGAACAGATTCCGGTGCGCCCGAAGAAATGCGGCAAAAACTCGGGGCGGCTCGTTTCCCACATAGCAGCCGCCCTCGAACGCGGCCGCCTCGGCCAACGCCAGTTCGCGAACCGGATTCGGGCTACGTTGGGCGAACCATTCTCTCCCGACGAGAAGGGGTTGGGCTAGCATTTGCCGGGCAAACAGAAGCTCGGCGATATGCGTCCGGCACAGATGAGGCCAACGGAGTTGGGCCCTGTAGGGAACCTCCCGCGGGGTTGCGTCCGACCGTTCGTGATGCGTGAATCCGAACGAAACCGAATACGTTCCGGGGACCTTCGGCGTCCACCGGCCAATCCACTCGATTTGGGGCGCCGTCGCGTCTCCTTGGGAGGAACCGGCCCGCTCGGCGGCCGTAGCAGGCTCCAGGGGCACCTTGGTCGTGTCGTTTCCCTCCTCGCCTTCGAATGACAAATGGAAATCGCTAAGAGCATTTTGCGGTGTCGCGGGCCGGGAATCGTTGAGGAAGTGAACCGTTACCGGAACCGACTCCCCCGCGCGGGTCGAGGCCGGGAGCCGGATGCGTGCCCGGACGACGCCACCGGTCTCAGGATCGCGGATACGAAAGACGGTGTTGAGGAATTCGGTCCGCACCGCTTCGCCGACGACGGCAACGCGGACATGGTCGTTCTCGGGGATTTCGCCGGTGCTCATCAGTCCCGGGGCACCGACTTCCGTGAAGAGGAGATAGTCGGCCTTTTCCCCGACCGGAACGGAATCGGCGAGCGAAAGCCCTCCGGCGGTCACCCCGAAGGCCGGATTCGCGCCGCTTCCCGCGGCACGGAGCGAGTCGAGATGGGCCGCCGTGGAGAGCAGCCGCCAGCGTCGGATCAACTCCGGCGGAGTCTCTGGAGCATCCAACGTAAGGCTTGATAGGTTTCGATCTCCGGTAAGCCGTCCGACCCACGCGGGGCGATTAGGGGATTCTAAAAACGCACGGAAGCTTCGCTTGCAGTGACGGCAGAAGCACGGCGAGGGCGAAACATTGTCGGCGAATCCACCATCATAACCGGCTTCGGCGCCGAGCTTCAAGACGGCCCGCTGGAAGCCGGCCCAGTCCGGGTGCTGGATACAGCATCGGTACCGGCGGAATTTCCTGGCGTGCTCGCTATTCGGCGGATCGGCTGTTTCCACGATCGGATTGCCGTCCTTGTCGACGCAGAGCCAATCGAGCGGATCATTCCAGGGGCGAGGTCCCATCCATTCGGCATACTGTTCCCACCGGTCGTAGAACTCCCAGAAGCCAAGACGCTTCTGGTGGTCGCCGGAGATCGTGCCGAACGAAAAGGTCGGAACGATCCAGGTAATGCCCTCTTCGCGGCACGTCTGGATAACCGACCGGATGATAGAAATCCGTTTTTTCAGCCCAGCCGGAGGCAGAAGTTGATAAGTCTGGCGCGTTTGGCGGCGGTCGGACTCCGGATTCCACGGATCGATTCCCCAGAAAACGTCCACCGGTCCCCACCGAGCGGTGACCGGCGACGCGAAGCCGGTGATTAGCCCATTAGGGGGGTTCTTATCGAAAGACACCGCAGCACCCGCTTTGTCGTACACCCCTGCGGAGAATTCCAGACTCACAATGGTCGGCGCCCGGCTCGGGGGCGCGAGCGACTGCCCCCCGATCACGTGGGGCGGGCAAAAAACGATCGACAACACAACAATGAAGGACGAGAGGGGCGTCCGGGGTATCCGAATCGGGAGCATGTCAGAGAATTATTTCTTGTTTATGAAGTTCCATAAAGCGGCGGCGAGCAGGCAACGGGTTTGATGGTAAAGCCTCCAGTAATGGAATTATAGCTTTCAGTGGTAGGGGGCAATGCAAGAGTCTGCCGCGGATCGTCTGGAAAGACACCGCCTTTTGTGGTAGTCTGAACACATGGGGTGAAGTTTCCGATGACCTGGCGATGCAACGAATTCCATTAACCCATGTGAGATTTCCTATCATGTATCGTATTCTGGGAACCCTTGCCGGCTCGGCGGCCGCGGGAATCGCCGCGGTCTTCGTCGTGTTCCTCGCGCCGGGTTGGGCCGCCGCAACGGAGCAGCTCTACCATAATGAGGACTGTACCAATTTCTTCTGGTATCGCCAATTCCCGGAAGGGAAGGCGGGCGAGTTGGTAGACCGGTACGTCGACGTGATCGCCAACGCCGGCGTGACGACGCTGCTGGTCAACACGAATGCGCGGCGAACGAATTACAACAGCGACGTCTGGGAGGCCTTCTTCGACGGGTACGACCCCGACGGCCCGGACGATCAGCCGTTTCTCGCCTCCGTGCCGAAGGAGAACATCGCGGCTTACCGGAAAGGGGTGGGGAACATGCTCGAGGTTCACAAACAGGGGGTCGATTATCCCGCGCGGATGATCGAACGGTGTCGCCACCACGGGATCGCCTGCTGGATCACCCTGCGGATGAACGACTGCCACGAAAACCATATCCCGGACCACCCCTTCCACGGCAGCTTCTGGAAGGAGAACCCCCAGTTCGCGCGGAAGAACGCCCCGGGGTACTACGCGACTTGTCTCGACTATGCCCATCGCGAGGTCCGCGACCTTTACAAGTCGCTCATCGCCGAGACGCTCAAGAGGTACGACGTGGATGGCGTCGAACTCGACTTCATGCGCGAGCCGTACGTCTTCAGTCCCGGCGACGAAGCGAAGGGAAAGGCGATCCTGACAGAGTGGATGCGCGAAATTCGGCAGATGACCGAGGCGGCCGCTAAAAAAAGGGGCCACCCGGTACGGTTGGGCGTCCGTGTTCCGTCGCGCCCGGAAACGGCAGAGGGGATGGGCCTCGACGCGGTGAGGTGGGCGAAGGAGGGCCTGATCGACGTTCTCGTCGCCACGCCGCGGTGGGCGACGCTGGAATTCGCGATTCCCATTCAGTCGTGGCGAGAACGGCTCGGCGACGCCAAGATAACGCTCCTGGGTGGAATCGAAGTCCGGTACCAGCCGATGCCCGGCGGCCCCGCGACGATCGTCTCCCCGGACCTGGGCGCCGGCGCGGCGATGGCCGTCCTCGCGCAAGGAGCCGACGCGGTCTATTTGTTCAATTATTTCCAGGACGGACATCCCGCGTGGACGTCTCCCGTTTACGAAAAGACGCTCAAGGCGATGCGGTCGGTCGAATCGCTGAAGGAGCTGCCGCGGCGAGTCGGCGTAACCTACCGCGACATCGTCGCCCCCGGCGAATCATACCAACCTCCGTTGCCGGCGACCGGGACGGAATTGACATTCACGATGATCCCGGGGCCCCCGCCAGGCGGACCATGGGCGTGTGAAGTCCTCGTCGAGTGTGCGTGCGAAAAGGGGCCTGAAGTGTTCGTCAATGGTAGGGAATGCCGCGCGGTCGCCCCGGAAACGCCCGAGGGGGACGTTCACGAATACGAAGTCTCGCCGGAGGCGCTCGCCGCTAGGATATCGCACGAGGTGAAAGTGGTCGGCACGGACGGACGCGACGTAACGGTCCGGAAGGTGGAAATGGCGATTTGGCCCAAATAACTTGCCCATTTTATCGAACCGGCCACCCAGATTGGGCGTTGCCGGGGAATTGGTGGTAAAACTTTTCTTTTTGGTTGTGAGTATTGACCCGCTTGCGCCCCCGCATTAAACTCTTACACTCAGCCACTAGCGGATTTGGCCGCATGGCTGAATGCGGTGTAGGCCGCGCCCGGAACTTCTCGTGGTGTCATGCCGGAGGTTTCCGGATCCTTCAGTCTACATGACACGGGAGAGTTTTTGGTTGGTTATGAACATCTATGTTGGTAACCTCTCGTACAAGACGACGGACGACGACTTGCGGCAACATTTCGAACGGTTTGGCGAGGTGAGTTCCGCGAAAGTAATCACGGATCGTACGACGGGACAGTCCAAGGGGTTCGGCTTCGTGGAGATGCCGAACAAGAACGAAGCAGAGGAAGCCGTCGAGCAGACCAACGGCGCCGAAATGAACGGGCGTCAACTGCGAGTGAACGAGGCGCAGCCGCGGGCCCGTTACAGTGGCTCCGGGCGAGGCGGTTCGGGGCGTGGCGGCGGCGGTCATCGCCGTTAGTCGCCGCGCGGACCGGCGTCCGCGATTAATTGATTAGTTCACTTCCGGAATATTGGTGGCGTTCCATGAAGGCGTGGACGCCCACGCGAGGGTGCTGTTTTCTTGGCAAGGCATTTCTCCACCCTCCAGAGGGGATCTGCACGCCTCGGTCATGGACATTCGGGAAACCGCGTCTAACCCATTTGGTGAACACGGACCTGCTGTTTAGGCACCACTCTATGGAGTTGTTTTGCCAGCCGACGCGTCATTATACCCTTAAAGGGGGGCATTGTGGCAAGGACTATCATCTCTTTCGTCATCTCGTCGCCGTAGTGGTCCATCTCCCATATCGTGCTGTTCGGTGGAATCCCGCAGGGGAAAAGAATAGAATGAGTGCGAGGGCCCAGTAATCCCCAGGTCGGACATTTACTAATACACGGAGACCATCAGCGATGAAGAGTATTCAGCGACGAGAGTTTTTGAAGACGGCCGCGGTGACGGCGTCGGCGGTTGGTCTGGCCGGGCGAAGCTGGGCGGCCCCCGTGGATACGGATCCAACGGGGATGGTCCCTTTGGGCCAGGCTCTGAAGGTCTCGCGGCTCGGTTTCGGGACCGGGATGCGTGGGTGGAACCAGGAGTCGAATCAAACGCGAATGGGGCCCGATAAGTTCACCGAACTTACGCTCTATGCCTACGATCAGGGCGTCCGGTTTTACGATATGGCCGACATCTACGGATCGCATTCGTTCTTCGCCAAGGCCCTTGCCGGGAAACCCCGCGATAGCTATGCCTACTGCTCCAAGATATGGTGGCGGCCCGGTGGAATCCCGTACGAGAATCGGCCGGACGCCGACGTGGTCGTGGAGCGGTTTCTGAAAGAATGCAAGACCGACTATCTCGACCTTGTCCAACTCCATTGCTGCACGGAGGAGGACTGGCCGACAAAGCTCGCGAAGCAGATGGACATCCTCGAGCGGCTAAAGGAAAAGGGAATCGTGAGGGCCCACGGTGTATCCTGCCATTCGCTCGACGCGCTCCGTGCCGCGGCCGAGACTCCCTGGGTGGACGTCGTCCATGCGCGGATCAATCCTTTCGGCGTCAAGATGGACGGGCCGCCGGAAGAAGTCGTTCCGGTTCTCAAAAAGATCCATGCCGCCGGCAAGGGGGTTATCGGGATGAAGATCATCGGCGAAGGAGAATTCGCCGGCGATCCGGAGAAGCGCCGTGAATCGGCGGAGTTTGCCGTTGGGCTCGGCTGCGTGGACGTACTCATCGTCGGCTTCGAGGAAAAGTCTCACGTCGACGAACTGAAGAAGAACGTCGCTTTGGCGCTTCGGAAGATATAGGTTTCTCGGAATAAGGAAAACACCCGCACGGCCGTCCGGTGGTCGCCTTTACTCGTTGGAGTGATCGTCGGCCCAGTCGTATTCGATCTCTTCGATTCGGGCGCGCCAATAGGGCGTTTCACCGTTTTCCAGGACCCAAGAGACCTCTCCTTCGGTCGGGATCCGCATTCCGTCGCGCGTTTCATAATTCCAGAAACGGCCCCTCCACGGTGTCGGGACGAGGCGTCCCTCGACATCGCGTGGGCGATTCTCGGAGCGGATCGACTCAATCAGTCCATCATCGCCAAAGTGGAATTCAAGAGTCTGGCTCGTTTGGCCAAATCGGAGGGTGGAAAACGCGGCACTGTCGCCAAGTTTCTTCCATTCTACCCCTTGGCTGGGAAGAAGGGCGGTCGGATACCAAGCCGCCTCCGCGAAAAACCGTAATTCCTCCGCCATGTTCAATTCCGGATTTCCTCTTTGGTGCGCGATGGTTATCAAGCCGGACCAGGCGACGCGCAGGATGCCCTCGCCGGCTACGTACGCGTCATGGACGAAGAACGTTAAACCAGCCGTCATTCGGATTCTCGCATCCCAGTCGAACCCGGGACGTCGCGTGACGACCAGTTGCTCCGACGTGAAAACGGACCACGCGGGCTTCCTTCTACCCGAGTTGAATTCACCCCGGTGCCGCACCCTCACCGCGGCGATGATCGGCTGCCCCGGGGTCAGCGCGGCACGAAAGAACCGCTGGACCGGTTCCGGCAGTCCCTCCAGTTCGGCCGGATCGTATTCATCCGGCGAGATAGAGTGCCTTTGGAATTCCAGCGCCGCTCGAATCTCTCGCGTGAAGTAACCCCACCGAAGTTTACCCACGCGCAAAGCGAGGAAGATCGCGAGCAGCAGGAAAACGCTGAAAAGAATGAAGATGCTTAAGACGACCGACCACACGGGTATGCCTCCGAACCTTTTTCTCCGGCCCGAATCGGGAGGGGCGGAGGGCGAACTACGACTTGATCATCACCAGCATCATTTTGAACCGCTCGACCGCTCTGAGGGCGTGCGGCTTACCGGCCGGCATTATGATGATCTCACCGCCGATGACGTCGATCGGGTCGCCGGCAATCGTGATTTCCGCCTTCCCGTCAAGCACGTGAACCAGCGCGTCGAACGGAGCCGTATGCTCACTCAACCCTTGGTCTTTGTCGAACGCGAAGAGCGTGACGGTGCCGGTTTCCTTCTTAATCAGCGTCTTACTCACGACCGACCCGGCCTGATATTCCACCAGCGACGCGATGTTGCGGGATCCAAGTTCCACGTTCGTATCTCCCTATTCTCGTAGGTTTCGCCTTGTGGGACGGACCGTTGGCGGCGCCCTAAAAAAACCGGCCGGATTTCAGGCCATCCGCGTCCGTCGCTCATTTCTCATGCGGAAGATCAATAGACCCATTAGCGTCAGAACCCCGATCGCGTTCGGTTCGGGAACCGCGGCGGCGGACGCGGTCCTCCCCCAATTGCCACGGATAATGTCTAAGTCAGCGCTGCCTACGGTGCCGTCGCCGGAAGCATCGCCGACCTCAAGGTCACCAGGAATCACGGTCGCTCCCCAGTAAGATCGAACGATATCCAGATCCGCGCTTCCGACCATGCCATCCCCGTTGAGATCGCCCGGAAGGCGCGTCTCCTCCATCTGGTAGGCGCCGATATTCGGCGGCCCGGTCCACGGTCGGCCGAGGATGTCCGTCGCCGGCATGTGCGCCGGATTCGCCGCGTCGATGGCCGGACTGCCAGGCGGCAACTTCGCGTAGGTCTCCACCATGCGGCGGAATTCGCCTTCGATGGTCGTCTCACCCGAAAGGAACGTCGCCGAATCCGGGTCCCACCGGGCGATCGTGAGTCCCTCGGGATTCGGTATTTTCGGATACGCGAACACGCCCGCCGGATCGTCGACGGCGGGATCGAACAATCGCCAGCCGTCGGCATCATGCAGCTCTTGGCCACCGTTGTAATACAGGTTATTGAGAAACTCCAAGCCTTGCACCGACTCCGGATCGCCGTCGGAAAAATCACTGATCCTTCCGGTCGAGTCGGAGAAAATGTTGTTGTAGAAGGCGATATTCTCCATGTCCGGGTTCGAACCTATCTTGACCAGTTGCATTCCGTAGGCGCCTCCACCGTACTTGATCTGACCGATCACCGTGTTTGCGCGGAACGTCGCATTCTTGACGCCGCCCTTGACCATGAATGCGCCGACCATGTAGCTTTCGGGAGTGAAAAGCATCAGGTTGTTCTCGACCAGGACGTCCTGCGCTTCGAAGAACGGCTTGCCGTCCTCTCCGATGAGTACGTAAGACTGGTCCGCCTTCCCTTGGTAATTATGAAAGACGTTTCGCGATATGGTTATTCGCTCCGTATAATCCGTCAGGGTGTTGGAAGAGTTCTTGACCACGATGAACGCGCCGTTCGCGTCGTTGTTCTGCCGTCCGGACCCTTCGAGGTCCATGAGGAAGATATTGCCGTCCAGGGTAATATCCTTGACGGTATTGATATCGAACAACTGGTAACTTCCGGTCGCCGAGTCCGCGTTATAGACAAGACATCCACGAAAGGTGATGTCGTGGGCCTGGTCGTTGATCTTTACGAGATCGTTGCGGTAACTGTCATGAATGATGCAGTTCTCGAAAGTCAGGTGGTGCGCACCGGGCGTGCTGACGTGCATGACGTACTCGCTTCCGGTGGAACCGGATCCGAAGAACTCCAGTCCGGACAGGTGGACGTTCGAAGCGGAATAGAGTTGGAGCGCTCGCGTGCTTGTCTGTGGACTTTGAAACCGTGCCGCATAGGGATTTTCGGCCTGGACATAAGTCGTTTGCGTGAAAGCCCGGCCGATCGACTGGGTTCCCACATAGAGTCCGTCTTTGACCAGCAACGTCGACCCGTCGTCGGGCATGCGGTTCGTCGCGTGGCGCAAGGTGGCCCAAGGGCTGTCCGCCGAGCCATCCCCGGCCGCGTCGCTACCGTCGGGAGCGATGTAATAGATTCCGCCACCGGCCGCGGAGGTGGGCTCAAGGTGCGTGAGAATCATCAGCGCGGTGCCGGCAAGAAACAGCCGACCCCCAAAGTAACGAATTGTGGAAAGCATGGGGACCTCTCTTTGTTTTTGAGGGGAGGACGCAAGTAACGGATTCAAGGGTTCCAGAACAACAGACCGGCCGCCACGGAAGCCCTGGCTTGGACGTCCGTATGGCCATAAGCAGCTCTGAGTCTACTCAGAAGGAACGAACTTTGCAATCATGAACAATCGATAAAAACGAAGGATCCATTCGAAAGTTCCGGTGGCCATCGCCACTCTATCCGGGGGGTTCCAACCAGGTGGTTATACGGCCGCCCGGAGTGGATTCGCTTTATCGGTCGGCACTTGGCGAGGCGGGCGAATTCGCGCCCGTTCAGCGGGTCGTCATCAGGGGATTACGGCGGGCCGATTTGGATTCGCCCCGCTTCAAAGAAAAGAAAAAGGAAATTTCTATAACTCTCTCATTACCAACCAGGGTTGCTCGTCATGGATGGATACCCCTTCTTATGAGTGGTTCTTACCTGAGATTCGCCAACAGAGGAGGGTGAGCGCGCGTCTTTTTTGGCCAAGAATTCTGCCCTAGTTTTCCTAAATCACCCAGAATAACTTTTCCGAAAAACTTTTCCGTTTGGGCTGCAAGAAAGCGCCGTTACCGGCCTATTGGGCAGTGAGAGAATTGCCTGCCAGGTTTTCCCTGGGGGTGTTTAATAATTGAGCGAACAGCTTTTTGCAAATAGGAGGAGCCCTACCGTGAAACGATTTCGGAGATTTCAACTACTTCTCGCTGCCGTCGTCCTACCATTGGTCGCTGGTGCGACCGCCGATGCGGACCCCGTATTCCCCCCCGGATGGGAGGTTTATAGTGTTCCCGCCGAGGCGGATTCTTATATCCACAACGGAGATTTGAGTGATGAGAACTTCGGGGGCGCTGCGCTTTTGATGGGAAAATGGTTTGTTAATGATGTCGCGTATTCCCGAAAAGCGTACATTCGGTTCGACGTGCGGACGGAGGTTTTTCCGATTCCCAATGAGTTCTTTCAACTCACGTTGAATGTCGTGGATTCCGGCACAGGGGGGTTCACTGCGGCCGGTAACAACCACACCTGGGAGTTCGGCGTTTACGGGTTCTATGGAACCGGCAACGAGTGGAGTGAGGAATTCGATGGGGTTTACGATGATGAAGATCCTACCACTGGAATCACCTGGAACAATGCCCCTTTTAACGTTGTTGGGAGTGGTTCCGCAATGGTTGAGAGTCCTGAGGAAGGCGACGGATACGGATACGACGGGGCGGTTCCGCTTGGCACCTTTGACATTGTGGGGAAGGGCATAGGCAATGTGATCGCATTCCGAAGTCAAGCGTTGAATGACTTTATCAATGCCACGCCAGAGACGGAGCAGTACCTCAATTTCGTGATCACGCGGAACACCCGGGAGTTCGGCGGACAGGATTACGTTCATGCGTTTGCGTCCCGCGAGTACGATAATAAGGGGACTGAGTATAATAAAGATGGTTATCTGGTCGAGGGGCCTTTCCTGTCCTCGATCCCCGAGCCCGCCACGGCGATGATTTGGGCCGTGTTGGGTTTGCTCTGTGTCGTCGGCCAGTGGCGATGGAGATAGTCCGCACATCTTGATTTGCCCGTTTAGAGATATTCGAAAACGGGACCATCTTTGTGGATGGTCCCGTTTTCTTTTATGCCAATGTTAGCGTCGTCGCGAGGTGCGAGGGGTTCCTCGCTGCGTCAAGGGCAGGCAGTGGGAAAATGGCAGGGTCTTCTGAAACGGCTTGCGCATTCACGGCAGTTCGTTTTCTCCGATGAAATTCTTGGGAGTTTTCGCTACAATGGGGCGTTTTGGACGCCGCATCCATTCGCCGGCTACCCTTTGCGAGCAAAGAACGCCACTTGTGGGCTATTGTATAATACCCTTTGTATGTATATCCTTTTGTAGCGAAGTCCTATGCACATTCTCCGTGAAGTTCAAGAACGAATCCGCCCGGCCCTCGCTTGCGTGATTGGAAATACTGAGGACCTGGAAGAACTCCTTGATATGGTCCGCCAGAGCCAGAACCCCCAGTTCGGCGATTACCAGGCCAATTTCGCCATGTCGCTGGCGAAGCGCGTGGGGAAGCCGCCGATGCGGATCGCCGAGGAGGTGGTGGCCAAGCTGCGACTCGACGACTTGTGCGAATCGGTCGAGGTCGCGAAGCCGGGGTTCATCAATCTGCGTCTGCGGGATTCACACCTTAAGGGACGTCTGGCCGCCATGACCCGGGATGAACGGCTGGGGATCGAGCCGGTGGCGGAACCGCGGACCGTGGTTGTCGACTATTCCGCCCCGAACGCGGCCAAGCCGATGCACGTCGGGCACATCCGCTCGACGGTGATTGGCGATTCCATCTGCCGGACGCTTCGTTTTCTGGGGCACCGGGTGATTAGTGACAATCACATCGGCGACTGGGGAACCCAGTTTGGGATGATCATCTACGGCTACCGGCACTTCCTGGACGAGTCGGCCTACCGGGAGCAACCGGTCCACGAATTGGCCCGGCTATACCGGTTGGTCCGGCGGCTCATGGACTACCACGAGGCCAAGCAAAGCCTCCCGGAGGCTCGGGCGGAGGTCGCCAGACAAGAGGAATTCCTCGCGCGCGCGAAAGCCGCCGGCGGCGACAAGCCCGACAAGAAAGCGCGGAAGAATCTCGGCGCGATCCAGAAGCGGCTGGAGGAAGCGGTCGAGGCGGTGGCGTCGAAGGAGAAGACGGTTTCCGCCGTCGAGGCGGACGCCGAGCTTAAGTCGCTGGCGGAGGCCCACTGCGGCGTAGGCGAGGCGGTCCTGCGGGAAACGGCGAAGCTCCACGCGCAGGACGGGGAGAATCTCCGGTTGTGGAAGGAGTTTCTCCCGGCCTGCGAGGACGAGATGGACCGGGTCTACCGGCGGCTCGGGGTCTCGTTCGATCACACGTTGGGCGAGAGTTTCTACAACGACCGGCTTGGCGCGATCGTCGAGGAGCTTGAGGAAAAGGGGGTGGCAAGGGAGAGCGAAGGGGCCATCTGCGTATTCTTTGACGGAGAGGAAGCCCCGATGCTCATCCGGAAACGCGACGGCGCGTTCCTCTACGCAACGACCGACCTGGCGACGATCCGCTACCGGATGGAGGAATGGAGTCCGGACGCGATTCTTTACGTCGTGGATCACCGGCAGAGTATGCATTTCCGGCATCTCTTCGCCGCCGCCCGACTGATGGGTTACGAGGACGTCGATTTGCGGCACATTGTTTTCGGCACCGTCCTCGGCTCGGATGGAAGACCCTTCAAGACGCGGGCCGGCGACACGGTCGGGCTGGAAGGCCTGCTCGACGAGGCGGTACGCCGCGCCTCCGAAATCGTCGCGGAAAACGACGACGCCAAGCCGGCCGGCGGAGAACTCTCCGCGGAGGAGCGAGCCACGATCGCCGAGCGTGTCGGCATCGCCGCGCTCAAGTATGCCGACCTCTCTCAGAACCGCGACAGCGATTACGTATTCAGTTACGACAAGATGCTCGCCATGAACGGCAACACGGCGACCTACATGCAATATGCCTACGCCCGGGTGCGGAGCATCTTCAACCGGGGCGGGTTCGATCCGGAGGCACTCCATGCGTCCGGGGCCGAACTGGTCCTGGAAACCGACGCCGAGCGCGCGCTGGCCCTCGAAATCCTCCGCTTCGGCGAGGCGATTGAACTGGCCGTGGCCGACTACCGCCCCAACATCCTCACCGCGTACCTGTTCGAATTGGCAAACCGCTACTCCCGGTTTTTCGACCAGTGTCCCGTCCTCAAGGCGGAGACGAACGCGCTGCGCGACAGCCGCCTCCTGCTGTGCGACCTGACCGCGCGGACGATCCGCAAAGGGCTGGAGTTGCTGGGAATCGAGGTGGTCGAACGGATGTAGTACGCGACAAGGTGCGTTACCTTTCGGGGAGGCCTTCTTGGAGTCTGTCGAGGGCACCGGGGGAGAAATCGTCTTCAGCCGGTACGTCGTCTTCACCCTCGGGCTTCTCCTTCGCCTTGAAGAGGTTCGCCCTAGTGATCCGGATCTTCTGATAGACCTCGTCGGAGATGATGTAGTACCAGTCGGCGAAGCGGTCGTTGAGTTCTTCCACCCGTTCCTTCCCCTTCTTGACCTTCTCCTGATACTCGTCTTCCTTGCGTTTGTTTTCCCTTTCGATCCGCTCGCGTTCGGCTTTGAGGTCCTCTTCCGACATCGGTGGTTCGGCCTCCTCCGCCGGCTGTTCTTCCGCGGGCGCGGCCTCTTCGGCCGGCTTCGTCTCTTCTGGCGGCGATTCCGCCTCTTCGGTCGGCTGCTCGGCCGGGGTTATCGCTTCGGCGCCATCCGCACCCTCGGCGGGCGCGGCCTCCTCGGCCGGTTCTTCCTCCGCGGGCTGGACCTCAACCGGAGCCGGCTCAGTCGGCGTTTCGACCTGGGCCTTTTCTTCCACGGGCTTTTCGACGATCGTCTCTCCCTCCGTCTCCTTCGCCTCTCCGTTCGGCTCCGTTTCGCCGTTCGTCTCGTCGGCCGGCGCGGGCGCTGACTCGTTCGGTGGGGCGGCTTCCGGCTCGGTCTCCCGCGGGATACCCGGTTTGTCTAAAGGCAGCGGTTCGAGTTCCGGCTTGGCGATGGCATCCTCGTTGAACTCGGCCATGACGAAGAGATAGCGGTTGAGGCCGGATTCCGGGTCCTTCTCCGACTGCTCAGCGTCATCCGCGTCATCCGCGGCGTCCTTCTTCTTGTCATCGACCCCGCCGGTTCCAGCGGCGATTTCGCCGAAGCGGAGGACGTATTCGACGCCATCCTTCATCCGGACGCGCATCTCCCCCTCGTTGGAAAACAAGCCCAACTCCTCGCCCAACCGCGCGACGTAGAACCCGCGAGATTGGAGCGACGCCTGGGCCTCCCGATTCTCCATGAAGCTTTCTTCGGCACGAAGGTCGGCGCTGAGCCCGGCGGGCTTCTTGGCGACGTCGACGATTTCCAGGTCATCGAGCGCCGTCTTCATCGTGTTGAGTTTCTCGGTGTTCAGTTCCAGGTCTTCCGGCACGGCCTCGGGTACCCACTTTTGTCCGTCGAAGCGGTAATCCTCCGCCAGTTTCCATCTGGGATCGCCGGTATCGTCGTGGTCGACGACGAAGCGGCCGCGTTGAATGACGCTGCCGTTGAGTTCATCGACCGAGTAGTCAAAAACGTCGACACGTTGAATATCGAACGGGCTGAGCTTGAGCAGATCCTCTTCGATCCAGGCCTGGAACCGAGTCGTCAGCTTGCTCGTGTCGACCTCCACGACGTAAATCTGGTCCCGGCCCGGTTTGCGGACGTAATGCAGCGAGTCCTGATCGGGGACCGCCTTGCCGATGACCAGCGCCATCAGCTCCTTGCCGTCCCTGCCCCACATGGTGACTTTCGTTCCCACGCCGGTATCGCCGGAGCGAAGCGTCTTGGGGTCGGGTTCGACGACTCCGTAAAGGGCCTGGTCGCCGCGGCTGTCGCTTGCCTGTTCGAGGACGAGGAGGTCGACCATGTCGGCGGCGACGTCGGCCAGTTGATCCTTCGCGTCCGCCGGGTAGTTGTCGTGCGAGGGGATCGACCAAAGTCCGTCCACCTGTTCGACCTTGAACGGATGGATTTCGCCGGTATCTTCGTCGAACTTCACGATTTCAATTCCGGTCGCCGTCAGAGCGTCGGTGAATTCGGGAAAGAGTTGCTTCCCGCGGAGATCCTGTTCTTCAATCGGAGCCGACCGGGGCACCGCTAGAAACGTCACCAACGCGGCGGCACACGCCACGGCGACGAACACGATCGTTTTTGAATTCTCGTTCATCGGTCTATATCCCTTTCAAGCGAATCGGGTTGAAACGATCCTTCCTCGGATTTCCCGCTCTTACCCGCGAAGCCGTTCCTCGGCGACCCCTTCGCGCTCTTTGGCGCGACGATAGAAGAATACGAACAACGCCAGAGCCAGGGGCAAAACGGGCGGGGCGCACACGGCCCACATTTTCGCCCGGTTCTGGACGCGGCGCGTCTGTATCGCCAGCTCCGTTTCGATCTTGTCAATTGCCTTGTCTTTTTCCTTGGTCAACTGGTCGATCCTTGTTTCCAGACGCCGCTGGCCCTCCTGCTGGGCCATCGCCACCTCGATGAGCAATTGCTGGGGATCGATGTTTTTGCGGTTGCGTAGACTCTCGATTTTCTTATCGAGCGCCTGCTGCTCCTCCTCCTTCGCCTCATCGAACCTTTCGATGAGTTCCTCGCGCTTTTCGGCCGTCTTCTTCCGCGCCTGCTCGGTCGCCTCTTCGATCCGCACGAGAGTGCGATGCTTGGGGCGACGAGAGCGGATGGCGATGAAACGGTCGTCTCCGGAGAGTGAATCGAGGATGTTCAGCACGAAAGTGACGTTGTCGAAGTTGAAGTGGATACCCGCTTCCGGGATGTCTCCCTGTTCGCGGAGTCGGAAAAACTCGCGCGAAAGCATATCGATATCGGCCACGACGACCACGTTGATCTTCGCGGATTGCTCCGGTTTCGCCTTCTCATTCTCCTCCGAGCCGTCCCCGGCCTCCCCGGTCGGTTCGTCCGACTCGGGCGCCTTGCCGGTAATTTGAGCGGCCATGATATACTCGTAGCCGGTGGGAACCTGACGCCTCGCGGGATTGAGCCCTCGAGGGCCGAAAGGACTCATCTGAAGCATATCGGCGTAGCTGACGTAGCCGGTGTCGTCTCCGGTGTAAACCAGGCCCTCGAACTTCATTTTGGCGGTTCGATCCTGACCGACGAACCCCGGGAACGGAAAGAGCAGGTGCTCCAATCCGGCCGAGATTTGGTTCTTTCTGTTGAACGGCCGGGGCTGACCGGACCCTTCATCCGTGAAGACGAATTCCTTGGGAAACTGACCCGCCTTGGGGTAGGGATTGTAGTTTTGCCAGACGATTTGATCGGCGGAGAAATCGATACCTAATAGGTTCCAGAGGAGTTGGATGTCTCCCTTGGGCGGCGGCGGTTGTTGCATTCCCATCATTCCGCCGGGAGCGCGTCGCGGTTGAGCGGTTCCGGGGACTTCGGCGGCGAAAATCGGCATCGGATCCTCGAAAACCGCCGTGGGTTGCCCCGCGCGAATCGCCGCGATCAGGTTATCGAGCTGGTCGGGACCCAATGAAGAGGGTTGCACGACCAGAAGCACGTCGACCTTTTCCGTGATCGGTTGCGAAGCGTCGACACGGACGACGTTATACTGTTTCTCCAATTCGTCGATGATCGGCCAGTCCTGGCCGGGGGACATGGTCTGCATGTTGAACTGACCGTAAAGCTGCGCGTCGGTCTCGACGATGCCCACGGTCCGAGGTCGTCCCTTCGCCACCGTCACGATGGAGCGGACCAGCTCGTACTCGATCGGGATACCGCGGTCGATAAAGGGCAGGATCACCTTTTCGAGACCGCACGTAAACGCTACCCCCATGAAAATCTGGTCGACGGAAAGGGCACCGCGGCTGAGGGTCGTCACCTGCCGGGCGGAAATCCCGAAGCGCTGCTCGGCCAGGGAAGCCGCCTCGCTGTACTGTTCCGTGCGGTTGAAACGGACGCGGACCTTGTCGCCGCCGAGGGCTTGAAGCTCGCGGAGCGTCGAGATCAGATTCAGTCTCGCTTGGACGTAGGCCTCCGGCACCTCCGGACTGATGAAGGCCTCGATCTGCACCGGCCGTTCCGGATCGAGGTCCCTGAGCAGGTCGATCGTCTCGCGGGAGAGCGAACTCATCTGCTCGCTCGTCATGTCGGCGCGGAGGTCGTGGTATTGCAGGAAGATGTTGACGCAAACCGCGGCGATCGCCAACGAGAGGGCACGGACGAGGAAGTGAATCGCCATTCCGGCTCCGCTCTTGCCGCGAAGCCAATGCCGCCGGCCGATGAGGACCATCGCGACGTACATGAAAACGACGACGATTACGGCGAAATAGGCGATACCGCTGGCGCTAATGACGCCGCGGCCGAAATCGCGGAATTGTTGCGAGATGCTCCACTCCTTCACCACCAGCGCAAACTGGGGACCGAAAATGGCGTCGGCCGCCGCCGAGAAAACCAACGGAGTATTAAACAGAGCGCCCAGAAGGTAGGCCACGGTAAGGTTTCTCGTCAGAAACGACGCCGCCATTCCGACCGCCAGCATCGCCAGCCCGACAAACCAGTAGCCGACGTACGTCCCGAGGAAAAGTCCGACGTCCGGCCGGCCCAGAAACATGATGAAGACCAGGTAATTCGATATCAGCGAGAACAACAGCGACACGGTGTAGATGGCGACCGCGGCGAGGTATTTTCCCAGAACGATGTCGAAGTCCTGGGCGGGAATCGTCAGCAACAGCTCGTCCGTCCCCTGGTGCCGCTCTTCCGCCCAGATACCCATGGTGATGGTCGGGATAAAGATCAGCATGATGAACGGAAAAACTCTATTTAGCTGATCGAGATTCGCCAAATTGGCGTTGAAGAACTCGTTCGGCCAGAACGCGGCAACCGCGCTGAGAAGCACGAAAACGCAAATGAACACGTATCCGGTCGGATTCGCGAAATAACTCACGAAATTCCGGGAAAAAACCGCTCGCAATACGTTCGTATTCATGACTTCCTTCGATTCTCCGACTTAAGGATCGTAGTGATTCCGGAAGAAAAGGGGTTAAGAGCACGGCTTGGATGCCTGCCGCGCGAAGAGCGGACGCTCATCTCCCTGATCCGCACAGCCGACGGAAATGGAACTCGAGGCTCTCGTCGTCTTTCAACAAGTCTTCAAGCTTGCCGTCATGGATGACACGACCCTCGTTGATGAATATCGCCCTGGAGGCCATCGCCTCCACCTCTTGTAGGATGTGCGTTGAGAGGAGGACCGTCCGGTTTTCGCCCAAGCGACGGATCGTCTCGCGAACTTCGTGGATCTGATTCGGGTCGAGCCCCGCGGTCGGCTCATCCATGATCAAGACCTCCGGCTCATGCAAGAGCGTGTGCGCCATGCCGAGACGCTGCCGGAAACCGCGCGAGAGCTTGCCCGCCGGTTTGCCGATGACGCTCTTCAACGAACACAATTCGACGACCGCGTCGATCCGCTCGCGCTTTCTCGCTCCCGCGAGGCCACGAGCGGTCGCGAAAAAGTTGAGGAGAGCCCTAGGAGTCATGTCCGTGTACAGAGGGCCGTTCTCCGGCAGATATCCCAACACGGCGGACCCGGCCAGTCGGTCGTCGGCCATATCGTGCCCGGCGACGAAGGCGTTTCCATTCGAAGGCGCCAAGTATCCGGTCAAGAGCTTCATCGTCGTGCTCTTGCCGGCACCATTGGGTCCGAGGAAGGCAACCACCTCTCCCCGGTTGATTTTGAAGGAGACGTCTTGAATCGCGGCGAATCCCCCATAGAACTTGGATAATTCCCGCGCTTCGATCATGGGCGCATCATTAGTTGAATGATCTTTCTCACTCATGTTTCAGCTTGTTTCCCAGATTCCGCTTGAATGGATTCGACTAAACGCGGAAGTGCGATAACCAACACCTGGTTATCCGACGGACCGAAGCGGCCCAAAGGCGTGCAATAAGTTTGAAATTATACGAGCCGTTTTTGCCCTTGTCCACCCTGATTAACCGAACTCCTACGCAGAAAAAAACCCCAAGACGCCGCTATTGCGGCTTGGTCGTCATAACCCGTATTGGCTGGTTTCGGCCTCTTCCGCATCGGAACTCACCACAGATCGAGGTGAATGTCCGCGATAACGGCCTGGCTTAGCAGTCCACCCGAAGGGGGTGGTTCTTCGGATTTCGCGGTTTGTTTGGGTTGTGTTCGGCGCACGGGAGGAACGTGAGCTACCCTAAAATCATATCCGATATAACAATGATGCGATGGGTTTGTTCCCCCCTCGATCACGGGGGAACGGCCGCGTAAGAAACACCTAATGAGGGCGTATCCCGAGAGACAGTCCGACACGAATGGGAACCGGCATCGAGACGACTTTCCGCTTATTGACGAAGACCGAGAACCGGACCGCGGTGGGACTTCTTGCCGGTGCGCTGGACTCAACGGACCGGGGGATACGGCTTCGGGCGGTTCGGGCGGCGCTGTCGCGGCCGGACATTGAGTCGAGCGAGGAGGTTTTCAATCGCCTCGATCGTCTGGACCCGCAGGCCCACGCGATCCTCAACGCGCGAGGGGAGGCTCTCGTGGAACCGGTCCGTCGCGCGCTGGATACGGAGGACGTTTCGGAACTCGATGCGGTGTGCGATTCGCTTTGCGCCGCGCGACTGTACGACGCGATTCTGGTACTTCTGGCGCGGATTCCGGAGTGCGGGAAACCCGCGCGGCCCATCTTGGCCGACGCCGTTTTAAGGCTGACGGACGAGTTCTACTCCGAAATCCGCGACTTGCCCGAAGAAACGGAAGACGCTCAACGGACGCTCGTCTTGCTCCGGCGGCGAACCACTTCCGCTCTGGAAAGCGGGGCGCGTCGATGGCTGCAGCACGAACGGGACGAAATAATCGAGGCCTATCTGCTCCTGGCGAAACCACGCGATCCGGTGCTCGACGCGGTATTGCAGCACCCGAATGATCCCGCGTTCGAGGCGTTCATCCGCGTACTGAGGCACAGCCGGCGAGGAGGGATCATACGGCTCCTGTTGGGATTCCTTTCGGAATCGCGTATTCCCACCCCGATCCGGGACGTGATCGCGTCGCGGACCGACCTGAAATTCGCCCAGTCCTTCCTGCAAGCCGTCGGAGAGCGGCCCGGCGGGGCCGTCCGGGAAAAACTCAAATCGTTCAACGGATTCGATTGGGCCCGCCCGGATCACCCGATTTTGAAGGAGTTGGATGAACGGAGCCAAACGGCCGCGCCGAGCGTCGTCGCGGCTTCCGGGGCGGACCGTAACGTGGTGGCCCAATTCGTGGAGCACATGGCGCGTAGCGGCAACGTAGGGGGGCGCCGGGGCGCTGCGCGCGCTTTGGAGCACCTCGATCGTGTCCGCGCTCAACGGTTGATTCTTTCGGGATTGAACGATCCCGATCCTCAGGTCCGCGCGTCGATGGCGGTACAACTCCGTCCCCGGCGCGTTCCACAGGCGCTTGTTCTCTTGGTCCGGCTCGCGGAGGACCCCTCTCCGGAAGTTCACCAGGCGGTCCGCGCGTCGCTTCCGGAGTTTCGCGTTAAACACCTCTTGCGTAATTACGAGCGGATACCGGAGGAACTCCTGCCGGTGGCCGGTGAATTGATCCGGAAGGTCGACGACGAGGAAGGGCCGCGGGTCTTGGAGAGTGAACTGCGGTGCCAGTCCTCCGGTCGGCGTCGTCGCGCCGTCGAGGTGACTACCGCGATGCGACTCGTCGACCGCTTCGAGTTCGACCTCGTTTCCCTGCTGGCGGACGAGAATCATACCATCCGCAAGGCGGCCGTGGCGGCACTGGCGACGTCCCGCTCTCGCGGCGCATGGAGAGGCGTCGTGAACTCGCTCTACGATCCGAGCCCGCTCGTCCAAGAGGCGGCGGAAATGGGGTTAGTGGCCATATCCGCGTCCTTGCGGAACGAGGCCGAAACCAGAAAGGTCGAGGCGGGAACCACCGGGCCGCATCCGGCTCCCGAATCCGTCCCGCTATGACCTTCGGTCCGATCAGGTACGAGACGCCCAACGCTACGGTGCCATGCCCACGACGCGACTCCTTGTTGCCAACGCCCAACAGTCAACGCCGACGTCATGGCTGATTATTCTTGCCGCCGCGTTCTTTCTGGTTGCTCTCGGCGGATACTGCGTCAATCGGGCGGTTCGCCGACGGCGTCTCGGAAGTCACCTGCATCTCTTCGCCGAACTATGCCGTGCACATCGACTGGAGGCGCTCGAAATCGGTACGCTCAGACGAGTCGCCGCCAAGCACGGATTGGCTCGGCCGGGTGACCTGTTCGTCAATCCGCGTTGGCTCGATTCCCTCATTGAGAATCCGGAAGGCGATTTCCGGCCGAAAAGCCTGGCCGCTCTACGTCGGAAGCTTTTCTCGGGAAAAGCCACCGAGGAAGACCTAGATGGAATCGTGGAGGAACCGGAGAATCTCGACCTCGCACAAGAACCTTTCGGTACTTGAGGGCACGGTTCGAGCCTGCTCCGCCTCCAAGGGCGGGTGGGTAAGGGGTGAACGCTCTATCGCGGGCGCCGTGTGGCGAGCGCGAGGATTCCGAATATGGACCAGATGATGAGAGTGGTCGGCTCGGGGACGATGGCCGCCAACTCCAGATCGTCGTAGAAGACGTTGGTGAACGTGGTCGAATCATCCGTTCCTTGCAGTTCGACCTTCCAGGATGCGGCATTCACGGGAATGAGCAAGCTCAGCTCGAACGATTGCCATGTCAGATTCGGAGAGATCAGCGAACCGCTCGTCACCGAGTCGAGAAGGCTATTCGACGGATCATAAATGCTCAGAACGACTTCCGCGACGTCGGATAGTCCCAAGTAGGTCTCCGTCTGGTACATCCCGGTCAACCGCAAGGCGTACTGGTCCAGCCCGGCCGTACCGGTCTGGTACATCCAGATCGTGTCTCCCGCGTTGGGCGTTGACCCGGTTGCCTGCGTCGCGAACGAGAAGAAATACCTACCCTCGTAGGGGGTTACCGTTCCGGTCGACTGAGACAGTGACTGGACGGCTGCGATGATCCCGGTATTCCCGGAACTTGCGCCCGAGAGATCAACACTCCAGCCGGACATATCTCCGGTTTCCGCGTCACCGTTAAGAAGCAGAGACGCCTCAGCACCACTTACACACACCACGGTAATCAACAAGGCTGCAAAGTATCGCATGTCAGCTCCGAGTTTAATCTATCAATGCACTCTAAGTATATTGTCTATATTGCCAATAGTCCTCAAGCTATTCATTTCTCTCATGATAAACCAGAAAAAATGGTCTAGTTAAACCTGCGACGAGTAATACACCATTGCGGTGTTACCATTTTTGGGTTATTTAATATCCCCCCATAATGTGATACTTTACTCAGGGAATAAGGTCCTCGGACCGGATGACGAATTCGTGTAGAACTCGACCCAGGTCGCTTCTGGAAGTCGCGGGGGGGCCCGCGTCGGGTCGAAGCACGGCAAGCACGGCTGGACCCGCCGCCAAGAGCAGTCCCCCATAAAGCTGGGGGTACATATTCTGGTAAAATGTCGCCCCGATTTTTGAAAGGGGCTGTTGACCGGTCGGGTCGCCGTAGTCAAAATAAAGTAATGTGGCGGTTCGATTTCGCTTTTTTTTACAACGAGAGGTAACGACGATGAGGTGGATTATGACAAAGCGAGTGTTATTGTGGGTGTCCGTGGTGCTGGCCGTTTCGGCGGCGCAGGCGATCGAGATTGAGCTGGTCCCGGTGGGCAACCCCGGGAACGCGGCCGACGATCAGGTGATGGATGACGGGACGTCGGGATACGGCGCCGTCGATTACGCGTTCCAAATCGGCAAGTATGAGGTGACGGCCGAACAATACTCCGCGTTCTTGAACGACGTCGCCAAAACAGACCCCTATGGGCTGTACAATCCCCGAATGTGGTCGGATGTTTGGAGCGGAGGCAGAATCCATCGCAGTGGAGAGGAGGGGGACTACTCGTACACGGTGGCACCCGGTTCGGAGAATCAGCCGGTCAGTTACGTGGGCTGGGGTGACGCGGCGAGGTTCGCCAATTGGCTTCACAACGGCCGCCCCACCGGCCCTCAAGATGCGACGACCACCGAGGAGGGAGCGTACTCTCTCAACGGGGCAACGACCGCCGAGGCTCTCATGGGGGTAACTAGGAACCCGAACGCGATTTGGTGGCTTCCGAGCGAAGACGAGTGGTACAAGGCGGCTTACCATGCCAACGACGGCGCGACCGGCAATTATTGGGACTACCCCACGGGGACGAACAGTACCCCCAGTAACAAGCTGATCGAACCGGATCCGGGCAACAACGCCAACTTCTCGCAGGGCGGAACCACGACCATCGCGGATCCATTCCCGACGACCTTGGTAGGTGAGTTCGAGAATTCCGGCAGTCCTTACGGCACCTTCGACCAGGGTGGAAATCTGTGGGAGTGGAACGACAGCGCGATTGATGATTCGTCGCGCGGAGTCCGCGGTGGCAACTGGGGAACGGGCGCCGATTCGATGCGAGCCTTCTTCCGAGGATACGCCGAACCGACCATTGAAGGCTTCGGTATTGGTTTCCGCGTTGCCACCATTCCCGAACCCGGCGCCGCGGTCCTGCTTTTCTGTGTCGTCGCCGTTGGGTTGGTTTATCGCCAGCGCCGTCGCTGAGTGTTACGCGATTCGGATGCTTGACAGGCCGTGGAAAAATCGGTCGCGGACCTTCGCAACCGCGCTCACCGTATATCACGAGGCCGCAAAGCTCGGAGCCTGTTTTTCTCGGGCTCCGAGCCACCTTTCGTGATGGAAATGGCCGCGTTTGACGCAGCGCCTCCAACGAGGGCGCAGGGCTCGTGGTGGTGGTGCTGGTGGCGTGGCTGGGTGGTGAAAACCGCAAGCGCAGTTCGTGCCGCGCACTTGGTCGGCGAAGAACCGGTGCATTTCGTCCTTTGGCGACCCAAAACACGACCACCCGATAGCCCAAACGGGCCCGAAGTCCGTGCGTTCAACCGCTACGGAGTTCAGGACTCGTACTCTCGCCGGGTCGTTATGCCGGGGAGGGGGATCGGGTATTTTCCGCTGGCGTCCGCCTGGACCGGGGCGGCGGAGTCGGTCGTGAACTGGTCGACGCCGGGGGCGAATTCGTGGTCGCAATGGAGTATCTGGTCGTAGGTGACGACCTGGCCGGTGTGGGCGGCCATGCGGCCCATGGAGGTGACGAGGCTGGCCTCGGCCCCGCGCCGCGCTTCGTTGTGGGGCTTGTCTTGGCGGATCGCCGCGACGAGATGGTCCCACTCGAGCTGATAGGGGTTCGGTTCCGGCTGGGGGGCGGCCCAAACGAGGTCTTCCTTCGCGAACCGCTGTCCCTTGAAGACGCGGCTTCTGGCGTGGTAGACGGTCTCGTCGATAATCGCGCAGCCCTTGCTGCCATGGGCGAACCCGGCGAACTGCTCGTAGCAGCCGACGATGTTCCGTCCGTTCATGTAGAGCTTCGTGCCATCGGCAAACGTGTACTCGACCGAGTAGTTATCGAAGTTCTGGTCGACGTAATCGGCGCGGAAATGGCGGCCTCCGGAGCCCTGCGCCTCGACCGGCCATTCCCCTTTCATCCAGCAGCACTCATCGATGCTGTGGATGAGAAAATCGCTGTAGCAGCCGCCGCTGGCCCAGAGGAAGGCGTGGAACCGGCGGATTTGATAGAGCAGCTCGTTTTCCCCCTCCGGCTTGGGGCCGGCGAAGGCCGAGCCGATCGGCGGCGTCATCCGGTACGTTCGCAGCACGACCACGTCTCCGATCGCCCCGTCGCGGATTCGCTCGTTGAGCGCCTTGCGGGCCTCGCAATGCCGCCACATCAGTCCGACACCCACTTTGAGGTTCTTCTTCTCGGATTCCTCGGCCAGCTCGAGCATTTTCACCGTCGTCGGGCCGTCAACCGTGACCGGCTTCTCCATGAAGACGTGGAGGCCCTTTTCGATGGCGTAGGCGAACTGGACCCACCGGAACGCCGGCGGCGTCGCCAAAATGACGATATCGCCCCGCTTGAGGCAGTCCATCGCGTGGCGGTAGGCATCGAATCCGACGAACTTGCGGTCTTCCGGGACGTCGGCCGTTTGGGGAAACCCCTGCTTCAGACTCGCGGCACTCGGCTTGAGCCGGTCCTCGAAAACGTCCGCCAGAGCAACCAGCTTGATCGGCCCGTTCTGCACCGACAGGGCGTTCGCCGCCGCGCCGGTCCCCCGGCCTCCGCAACCGACCAAGGCGACTTGCAAGGTGTTGTCTTCCGCGGCGTGGACGCGCGGAACGGCCGAACCGGCCGCTACGGCGGCGGCGCCCAAGAGACGGCCGGCACGAGGGGATTCTTTCATGGCGGATTCCTTTTTGCATGGGGAGGGGCGAAACATCCAGACCAGTCTAATCCTAAACGACGGGTCAAGCCGGTGCAATAACCGGGCCGCCCCGTTCAGCCGGGCCACCAGAAGCCGGCCCAGCCGGTTGCAGGTTGATCCGCGGGGCGGTTCAACGCCAGAATACACTTAGAACTTGTCCGCAAATTAGTTGGGGGGCCCATCCTGATTTTCACGCAGCGTGGCGGAGTAAAATTCGGAATCGCCCCCGGGAATTCGGGAAGTTAATTCTATACGAGTTCTTAAGATCGGCTCAAATACGCCGTGGGGTGGTCGGCGAGAGTCACTTTCGCGAGCGCTGTGAGTCTTCGGCAATCGGAAGCTCGCCGTACCACTGTAGCAAGGAATCCTTGAGCGATTTGACGATCTCGGGCCGTGCAGCAGCCAGATTCTCGGTTTCAGCGAGGTCCACGGCCAGATCATACAACTCTTCCGACTTTCCGTCCGGATTCGTTAGTAGTTTCCAGTTGCCGATGCGGGCCGCCAAAGATGGCCTCGTCGTGGGATAGTGCCAGAACTGCGGCTTCGACCTCTCGAACGAGCGGCCCTCCAGTGCTTCGCGGATATCCTGGCCGTCCGGCCGGTACCCGTCCGGCATTCTCGCTCCCGTCAACGCACAGAAGGTAGGAGTGAAATCGCAGATGTTCACAACGGACTGGTCATCGACACGCCCCGCGGGCACCCGGCCCGGCCAGCGGACGATAAAAGGCTCTCGAATGCCGCCTTCGTAGAGCGTATGTTTCCATCCACGCAACGGCCCGTTGGAACCGCCGCGGTCCTTGACCGCCCCATTGTCGCTGGAAAAGACCACCAGCGTGTTTTCGCTCAAACCCAAGTCGTCAAGGGTATCTAGCACTCGCCCAATCTGCGCGTCCATATAACGGACCATGGCGTAGTGGATCTGCCGTTTCTCATCGAGATGGCTGAACGGTTCCTTCATCTTTTCGGTCGGGAGAAGAATCGTATGGACATCTTTGAACCAGACGTTGACGTAAAACGGCTGCTCCTTGCTTGAAGCGACATGGTCCTTCAAGAACCCGATCGTCTCATCCGCTATGGCACGGCTCGACCAGGTAGACCACTCCTTGTCGGCATACGGATAGATTTCATGCGGTTCCGGCCAAGGCGTTGCTTGCTTCCAAGTGGGGCTGTTGCCGAACGTCGTTCGCACGTGATCAAACCCGTATTCGGCCACCGGTGGAGCCTCGGGAGAATTGATGACGATTTTTCGCCCCTCGGGCGGCTTTCCATCCATGTTCTTCAGGTCTTCGATCCGAAAAGTCCGCCCGCTCCCGCCGCCGAGATGCCATTTGCCGATCATGGCCGTCCGATACCCGCACTCTTGCAGCGCACGCGGAAGCGACGGTGCCGCAACGTCCAACCAGTCCGGCATCTTGCGCTGCCGGTTGTAGCTGAAAAATGCCAGGTGCCCGTAGATGCGGTGCCTGCCGGGGAAATGCCCGGTAATGGCCGAGGCCCGGGTCGGCGAGCAGACACAGTGGCTGACATAGAACTGCGTGAACCTGGTCCCCTGGCGCGCTAGCTCGTCAAGTCGCGGTGATTGAGCCACCGGGTTGCCGTAACATGCCAAATCGCCGTATCCCAGGTCGTCGGCATAGAAGAAAACGATGTTCGGACGCTCCGGTTCACCACCCCGTAACCACTCGGTGGCGAAGAAACCCAAGAGGCCGGCAACCGCGAAGAGCAACCGTGTCTTCATGTGTCCAATGTCCAATATCAGTCTTTCTGTTGATTCCGGTGTTTGACACAGAATACGACATCCACATGTGATACCAAGAACCAAACGGGACCCGTTCCGGTACGGCGGTCGTTCTCGGATATCCCATTGAGATGACGCCGACGAGATGACGCCGACAGCGCCGGTTACCTGATTATGGCGGCTTGCGAACTCGTCTGTCAACAACCCCAGGCACCTGGTTCCAGTCTAATGGGCTGCTTACTTATGATAGGGCTGCGCCGCTGGACTGTGTTTCGGCACGCGTTCGGAGCTGGAAGTGCGGCCTCTCTTTTTTGGCGAGCAGTGCGTACGAATCTACCTCGCGGTAACATCCTCCTGGGCCTGAGCGGCCGGGCGTGTCGGCAACCGTTCCCGAGACGAACCCGATTAGTACTGGTCGCCAAGACCGGGTCAACGGGTTTTTCCGCTCGCCGGGTCCGAGTCGATAGCTCTAAGGGGGGTGGACGCGAGGTTATTGGGGAAAGGGTTCAGGGACTGGCGTACGCGTCTGGAAAAGATATTCGCGCGGGGGAGCGGATTTCGGGTCGGCCGTATCTCTGCGCGAATGGGTCATGGAACGTACGAATCGTGTTGTTTGAGTCGCGAGCGGATGAATTGATTCGCTCCGCCGAGCGTCGACTGAAAGGACGGGAGGGCCGGCTGTCAAGCCGCAAAACCAATCCGCGACGGTAGTTGACTATCTGACGCTCGCCCAGCGGCCACGAAAATCTAACATATTTAGGACTTGCAATCCGTCGCCAGCCGATATAGACTTTACAAATTCGTTGTTTTCCGTTGATCCGGTTTCGCTTTCGAGCTAAACTGGTGGAAGCGACGGGCTCTTTCCGGATTGTTCGGGACCGAGCAAAAATAGCCCCAACAAGCACGTCAAACCGATGGCTCAAATTTGGTTCGGCTTCTTCTGGTATTACTTTACCCGCTGCCATGCGGGACCGGGGAAGGTCTACTAAGAGACATCGAAAAATCCAAGATTACCAAACCCCGAGTTCCGCGAAGGTTCTCGGGGTTTTTTGTTTGACCCGAGTGACCGGCGGATGCGAGCTGGCGCCGACTTCCGGCCGATCCTTCTCGCAGGAACTTATGTACCCCACATTTGGAGTAAAGACCTCATGATCGTCGTGATGAAACGTGGATGTGCCCAGCACGATATTGAGCACATTATTGAACGAATCGAGGAGTTTGGCCTTCGGGCTCACCCGATCTACGGTACGGAGCGGACAGTGGTCGCCGCCATAGGGGAAAAACGCGACGAGTATCGCCAATCTCTCGAGAGCGCCCCCGGAGTTGCGGAAGTAGTCCCGATTCTCGCCCCCTATAAGGTGGCAAGTCGCGAGGTGAAGCCGGAACCGACGGTGGTCAGGGCAGGCAGCCTGATCTTGGGAGCGGGGGCCGTCGGGATTATCGCGGGGCCTTGTTCCGTCGAGAGTTACGAACAGACGGTCCAGACGGCGAAGGCGGTCCGGGCAGCCGGGGGAACCGCGTTGCGCGGAGGCGCGTTCAAACCGCGAACCAGCCCCTATGCCTTCCAGGGGTTGAAGGAGGAAGGGCTCCGCATCCTGGCCGCCGCCCGGGAGGAAACCGGCCTGGCGGTGGTGACGGAAGTGATTTCGGCGACGGACGTCGAGTTGGTCGCGGAGTACGCCGACGTCGTGCAGATCGGCGCGCGGAACATGCAGAATTACCGGCTGCTGGAGGCAGTAGGGGAATGCGACCGGCCGGTTCTGCTCAAAAGGGGCGCCGCGGCCACGATCGACGAGTTGCTTCTGGCGGCGGAATACATTCTCAACGCCGGCAATCCCAATGTCATCCTGTGCGAGCGTGGTATCCGCACCTTCGAGGCGCACACCCGGTTCACGCTGCCGCTGGCCTCGGTGCCATACCTGAAGGAGCGGACGCACCTGCCGGTGATCGTCGACCCGAGCCACGGTACCGGGAGGGCCTCCCTCGTCGCCCCGATGGCATCCGCTTCGATCGCGGTCGGCGCGGACGGGCTGATCATTGAAGTCCATCCCGATCCGGAAAGGGCCCTCAGCGACGGATTCCAATCGCTGAACTTCCAGCAGTTCGCCGAGGCAATGAGCCGGCTTTACCACCTGAGCCTGGCGTTGGGCAGGCGGATCGAATTCCGCGAGGTCGACGCGGCGCAACCGGCGATGGTTTGAGGCCTCATCGGAGGATGATGCGCCTCAATAGAGCGCCGGCATTGTTTCCACACAACCGACAAGCGGAACCTCGGGCGCCATGACGAATATTTCCACGCGGCGATTTTTCCGCCGGTCGACGGGACTGATGTTCGGGGCGACCGGCTGGAAAGGTCCGTAACCGCTGACGGCGATCCGCTCGGGCGAGACGCCGAATTCCCGCAGCGCGTCCGCGACGGCGAGAGACCGGGCGGCGCTGAGATGAAAATTGCTCTTGAACTGTTCGCGTACGGGTTTCTTGCTGATGCTCTCCGCGTCGGTGTGGCCGACGATCACTACCCGCAATGGTTTGGCTTCGCGGCGATTCAGTTCGGCCGCAAGTTCCCTGAGCAATCGCGCGGCATCGGGCGCGAGATCCTCGCTTCCGGAGTCGAACAAGATATCCGTTTCGAGTTTGGTGATGGCGGAGTCGGGCGGGAATTGGAGATAGCCGGAACGCTCGCTTAGCGATTGGAGCCGCGTTCGCGTTTCCTCCGACAGCGGCGCCGTGCGGCCGTCGTCACGGCGGAGCGCGGCCAAGACACTTGCCTCGAGTTCTTCGCGTTCGCGCTGGAAATTGGCGATTTGCCGACGGTTCCGCTCGAGCTGGTTTTCCAGCAGGGCGATGTCCTCCTCGCGCCGGATCAATTGGTCTTCCACCTCTCGGCAGTGACTCTTGAGATTCTCGATTTCGGTGAGTTGGGCGCGGTTCTGGTCCGCCAAGACGCGGTTCTCGGTACGCAGAGTGCCGAGCTGGGAGGTCGAAACCACGGTACAGCCGCCGACCGACAAGATGGGTGCGCATGCGCACACAACGCGCAAGAGATGGAAGCGGCTACGGTTGTCCATGATTCGACTCCTTTCGAATCGTCAAAATACAAAGCAAGTAAACCGGTCTCGATTGCCAGCGGGCCCCGGGGGGCTACTACAGCCCAAGCATCCCACAGATCATGTCCATCAGCGAGCTGTTCAGAGCGTAGGGTTGATCCCAGCTCCACATATTCCGCAGAATGTCGTAGCTCATCATCAGGCCCACCGCCATGAACAGAACGCAGAACGACAGACTTAGAATGTTCCAAATCGTATACGGGGCCTCGGGCAACGAGTAATCGACCCCAGCCGCCTGCGGCTGCTGGACGGGTCCGGCATCCAATCCGCCGGTGTCAAACCCACCCAGTCCGCCGGAAGCGCCGACTCCTTCGGCGCCGAAGTCCTCGCCGTCGAGCATGGGGGGCATAGACCCGGAGCCGCCGAAGCCGCTTCCGGTCTCCTCGTCCTCGATGGCGATCACTTGCGAACCACTGTCGCTGTCGTCTTCCTCTTCTTCAAGCGTCTTCAAGGTGAAATCGCTCTCCGCGGCGCGGAGGTCGGTGGGTGAGTCCGATCCGCCTCCCTGATCGAGGTTGATTGCGTCGTCCTCTCCAAGTTCCAGTTCTCCGGAACCGCCGGAGAGTTGCAACGGCTCGTCCAGGGCCAGACCACTGTCGGCCGGGTCGACCAGGGCGATTCCGCTATCCCCGCCAATGGAAATGTTGCTGCCGCTGCTGTCGCCTAGAACCAGATCGTCGTCGTCCAAGGCGTCGAGATTCAACGTCGACCCGCTCTGTGCCGCCGAACCGACTTCGGCCGGTCCAAGTTGGCTGTCGGAGAGAACCAAATCGTCCCCCTCGTCGGCCTTCTTCGCGCCGAGTTCGATGTCGGAAGCGGCCGCCGAGTCGATCCGGACCGGAGCATCTCCCATGTCGACGTCCCCGATAATCGTTCCGGAAGCGCCGATGCCGGACTCGCCCAATTCGGTTTCGCTCAAAAGAACATCCGATTCCTCGGCCGAAACGTCTCCCGCAAGCTCGATTCCCTCGGAATCTTCCGAAGCCGGCCGCGATTCCTCGGCCTTCTGCTCGACCACCTCGGCCGGGAACTTCCAATTCGCGCCGTCGCGGTAGGCGCGAAGTTCGCCCCGTTCACGCATCGCGTTGACGTCCGCCACCGGCAAGCCGAGCCGCTCGGCGGCCTGTTCGAGATTCAGATACTTCTGAGCCATATCGAAACTATCTCCGATTCAAGGTTCACCGCGGCAAGCAGGCCGCGGTTCCCCGATTACTCGGAGAACGCCGGTCTTGCCGGGGGGAACGCTACCGTTGTTCCAACAACGCCTGGATTTCTTTTGGCAATGGGTTTGCGCTGTTCCACTCGAGAATCTGCGTGTCCCAGTGGAAATTACGGACGCTCTTCAGCGCGATCTGGCCGTCCGCCAGGCTGATATGATATACACAAAGCGACCGCTGTTTGGGATCGATGACGGTCACCTGCTGGTACTTATTCTCCACCTTCTCACTGAAGGCGATGACGCCGTCACTCCGTGCAACCGGGGGCAGCGAAGTCTTCTGGGCGAGCGCTTCGTCGGACCCGTTCGACAGTCCTAAAGCCGTCACCGCCAAAATCACCAGCAGAAAGGCCGCCAAGGCCGATCTCAACGCTTTCATGATCCCATTCTCCGCAATAGTTTGAAACGACTGGGAGACCTGGGGTCCATCAATACCATTCTAAAAAGCCCAGGTCGTTTTGCAAGCAAAAAACATCTCCGGCCAGACGTCATCGTGGGACGAAGTGTAGCCATTGAAGGAAAACCGGGCAAGAGCAGATGATCGTTCAGAAATGCATTCTAATGGGGGATATAATATTACCATTCAAGAGTGTGCCTTGTCAAAAAAACGCCGGGTTCGGTGCGAAAAACGGCCGCTGAGCCTTCTTCGCGGCCACGGCAGAAAAGCTGTTTCTCCTATTTAAAGCCATTTTAATAGCTCGATGGGATAGTCACAAGGATACTCCCCCCAAAGAGAGTGGATATCCCGCACTACCCCAATTACCTTCTCAAGACCCCATGATGTTCGGGTTAATCTTGCAAGCTCATTTGGAGGGGAGGTCGTGAGTGGCCATGGGCCGTTACTCACTGCCGCGATACTTCCGGCGGGCTCTTGGTTACCGAACTAACAGTAGAGGAACCGTTTTCCGCACGATGACAGCCTTTTTGCGGCCTGGGTTTGAGGAAATCCGTCATTGTCACTACCATGGTACTCGTGAGGGGAACCGTCCCGGTAGTATCGGAACAATCGGAATAGGCGGCCTGGGGTTTAGCAGGATGAACGCCCGGGCTCGCAAGAGGGGAGCCCGGCGGCCAAGACGAGGACCAAGACATGAGAAGTGCGTTTCCTTGGGGCGCCATTGCGGTGCTGTTCTTTTTTTTGATCCCTCCGCCTTGTGCGGCGGAGCTTGCGGCGGCGCTCCGGGACGGCCGGATCGTGGTTCAGGGGGACCACTTTCGCGTCACGGTCGATGCGGCACGCGGGGGGGAGATTTCCGAGATCGCCCTCTTTGACGGTTCCCAGTGGCACTGCGTGCTCGGGGGGGACGGCCAGACGTGCCCCGCGGTGGAATTCAGTGACGGCGAAACTGAGTTCGCTCTGAACCGCTGTAGCGCACGGATCGAGGCTTTCCAGGCGGAACCGGACGTCGTCCGTTTTCGCGCGGTCGGTGTTCCCCATTCCCCGGATGGAAAACCGTCCCCCTGGAGCATTACCCTCGACTACGAAATCTACGCCGAAGGGGGCGTGTTCATCGAATCGGAAGTATCGCTTCCGGAGAAGCCGGCGACGCTCGCGGACGCGACCGTCTCACTCCGACTCGACGGCGCGGCCTGCACCGCGCCGAAGTACCGCCAGAGCGACCAGCCCCGGATCGCCGCGACGCTACCGGCCGCCAGAGTGGCCCTGGGGTTCTCCCCCGAGAGGAGCTACACGAACGAAATCGCCGTGATGGTGGAGCGGAACGAACCGCTGGCCGGCAAGACCGGCTTCTCGATGGAAAAGGGCCGTTTCACGTGGCGGCTGGCCGATGGCTCGAACCGCTTGACGCCGGGGTTCCGCTATGCGAACCGGTTCTCCATGGCCCTCGGAGCGGCCGCGACCGGCAAACCCAAGACGAATCTCGTCGGGTCGCGGGTGTACCACTGGATCAACTATCTGGACCGTACGGCGACCGAAGCCTGGTTTCCCACGGACGACCAGATCGACCGGATGGCGGCAAACGGGGCGACGATGTTGATTCTGCATCAGGACTGGATGCTCCAAAGCGGCAGCAACGGCAAGCCGCATGCCGAGTACGACGTCATCCGGCACGAAGGGGCGCTCCGCCGGACGATCGAGCGTGCCCATGAAAAGGGGCTCAGGGTCGGGCTCTACAGACGGGGCATCGAGCGGTACAGCCTCGACGCACCCTACTTCAACGAGTATTGCAGACCGAACTGGGACGGGTTCTACGTCGATTGGCACGGCCCGCATTGTATCGCGCTGCACGAAAAGAACTGCGCGCCCGAGACGCCGCTGCGGGATGCGCACTTTTCCACCGGCGGAACCGTCTTGCCGGCGTATGACTATTTCCGCTTTGCGAAGGGGCTTCGGGAAATCGTCGGCCCAAATGGGTTCCTGATCGGGCACATGGGCTTCGGCAACGCGGGCATTCTGCCGAACCTGTCGTTTGACGGTTATCTTCCCGGCGAGACGTCGAGCGACCACAAGATGTTGTCGTCCGACGTCGACCACGCGGTGTTCGCCGGCATGACTGCCGGAGGTCTCTGTACCCCCTGGACGCTCGACGCGCCGGAATACACGACGCCGGAGGGAGTCGCCAAGATGGCCGCCTGGGGCTTCTATCCGCAGGTGGGCCTGGGACTCCAGCGGAACCGGGACGCCACCCTTTTCCCACTCGATCCGGACGCCGAAGCAAACCGTTTCGCCCTGCCGTATTGGCGGGTGCTCTCGGCGGTAGACGCGGAGAAATGTCGGGTATTCAACCTGCCGAGCGAGAACCTGCCGGCCATCCGGTGGTCCAAGGCGGAGTTCGGCGGCGTCGTTTACAGGGAGTCGGGCGACGGGCCGGACGCCTTCCTTCTCGTCGCCGTAAATTTGGGCTCGACGCCGGCGTCCGCCGAGGCGGAGTTGCTCGCCGACGTGTTGGGCCTGGAAGGCGAATATACAGTCATTCATATCGACGCGGCTACAGGCAACGCCGTCCCGCGCGGCACGACAACGGGGACGATTCGCACAAGCGAGTTGCCGCAATGGGGATTTGAAGGAATTAAACTCAGCAAACCGTAGTATCGATTTCGGAAGCCGAGAATTCGTCGGCAAGGAAAAGCATGAAGATTCAAGCCCTCAAACTCGAGGATGTCCATTTCGGCGACCAGTGGCGAACCGACGTGGAAGACCATTGGGAATACGACGATTTCATGGCCGATCCGCGCTGGCGCGACGGCTGGATCAGCATGGATTGCGCGCTGTACCATCGCCAGACGGATCGCGTTTTTCTGGGCATTACCTGCTTTAGCGCCAACGGCATTTTCAAGGCCTACGACCGGCGCGAAGGGCGATTCGTCGACCTCGGTTACGACCGGATCGCCGATCCGTTCGATGCCAAGTTCCACCGCTCGCTGGTGAGCGGGCCCGACGGATGTCTCTATGCGGCGCCCGCGTTGCTGCACTGCGCGGACAGATACATCGAG